>CAYLSF010000671.1:0-4689 GCA_964385675.1 uncultured Saprospiraceae bacterium | reverse complement strand
ATCCCGACTCAACGAGTCGGGAAGGTTGCAGGTTCGAGTCCTGCCGGGATCACAAGTGACGATGCTTAATTGGAAAGGGCATCCCGACTCAACGAGTCGGGAAGGTTGCAGGTTCGAGTCCTGCCGGGATCACAACATTATCGAAATAACAAATTAGAAGAGCATGTCTAGAGTGTGTCAATTGACGGGAAAGCGTCCTATAGCAGGAAATAACGTTTCTCACTCAAATAGAAAAACTAAAAGACGTTTTTTACCAAATTTACATAAAAAGCGTTATTATATTCCTGAGTTGGATAAGTGGGTGACTTTGAAGGTTTCTTCAAAAGCGATGAGAAATATTAATAAATTAGGTGTTTATGAGTATTTGACTCGTTTGGAGAAAGAAGGAGTGGATACGGGAGTAGATTTAAATGCATAAAAAGAAGTAACAATCATGGCTAAGAAATCAAAAGGTAATAGAATACAAGTTATTTTAGAGTGTACAGAGCATAAAAATAGTGGAATGCCGGGTACTTCTCGTTATGTAACTCAAAAAAATCGTAAAAATACACCAGCTCGTTTAGAGTTGAAAAAGTATAATCCGATTTTAAAGAAATATACTGTTCACAAAGAAATTAAATAATCATGGCTAAGGTATCAAAAAACTCAAGAGTAGCACAGCGTATTGCGGGTAGTGGTGGAAAAGACTATATTAAGTTAGTAAAGAGTGTTAAAAATCCTGCAACAGGTACATACTCTTTTAAAACTACCATGGTTCACAAAGAAAGAATCAAAGAAGCACTTGCTGAAAAGTAAGATAGCTACTGTATAATTTTTTGAAAAGGCTTCTCTTCATTTTAGGAGAAGCCTTTTTGTCGTATCATGACAACTGAATGTCACTTCAAAGTGTTAAAGAAAGGTAAAGTTGTTCCGATAGTTATTGGGATGACTTTATAGAACTTGATAGACAACCAAACCAAAGGAATCACTATCCCAACAACTATTGGGAACTAATCACTAATTAACTAATCACTAATAATGAGTTTTTTTAAAAAGTTATTTTCAAGAGAAAAAGAGGAGGAGTTAGATAAGGGATTGGAAAAATCAAAAACCAGTTTCTTTTCCAAGATTTCAAGAGCTATTGTAGGAAAGGATAAGGTAGATGACGAGGTGTTGGATAATTTGGAAGAAGTCTTGATTTCCTCTGACGTTGGTTTGGATACGACGATTAAGATAATAGAGCGATTAGAAGCAAGAGTTGCTAAAGATAAATATGTTAGCACAACAGAGTTGAATGAAATCATGCGAGATGAGATTGTTCAATTGTTAACAGAAAATAATACAGAAGATGTAGAAGATTATTCTATTGATGAAACCAAAAAACCTTATGTTATGATGGTGGTTGGTGTGAATGGAGTAGGTAAAACAACGACTATAGGTAAAATTGCTCATCAATATAAAAAGCAAGGAAAGAAGATTGTATTGGGGGCAGGGGATACGTTTAGAGCTGCAGCAGTTGATCAGTTGAAAATTTGGGCAGATAGAGTAGGGTGTGATTTTTACAACAAAGGAATGAATGTTGATCCTGCAGCGGTAGCCTACGATACGACAAAATATGCCATGGAAAATGAAATGGATGTCGCTATTGTAGATACAGCAGGTCGATTGCATACCAAAACAGGGTTGATGCGGGAGTTGACTAAGATTAAAAATGCTATCAGTAAGAAATATCCTGGTGCACCGCATGAGGTCTTATTAGTTTTGGATGCTTCTACTGGGCAAAATGCTATTGAACAAGCTAAACATTTTACAGCAGCTACAGAGGTAACTGCTTTAGCGTTGACAAAATTGGATGGAACAGCAAAAGGTGGTGTCGCTATTGGGATTTCGGATCAGTTTAAAATTCCAATTAAATATATTGGTGTAGGAGAGGGAATTGAGCAGTTACAGGTCTTTAATAAACGAGCATTTGTAGATTCATTTTTTAAGAAATAGAGATGCTGTTGTCTGTTGTTAGTTGTCTGTTATCTATTAACGGTACCATGACTAATAACTGATAACCAACAACCAATAAAATTTTGAAAAATCATTTAGATTTATTGCGAATTACAAGAAATAACTTTCTAAAGAAAATTGAAGGATTATCTTTAGAGCAGTTAAATGTAATTCCTGAAGGCTTGAATAATAGCATTGCTTGGAATTTGGGACATGTTATTGTTACACAACAACTGTTATGTTATAGGTTATCGGGTTTAGCTTGTAAGGTTTCGGATGAGATGATTGATAAGTATAGAAAGGGAACAAAACCTACCAACGTTACATCCGCAGCAGAAATCGAACAACTCAAATCGTTAATGATAGAAACTATTGATTTGTTGAAAGAGGATTTAGAAAAAGGAATATTTGAAAATTATAAAACCTATCCCACAAGTTTTGGGACGACTTTAACTTCAATAGAAGACGGAGTGGTTTTTAATAATATGCATGAAGCAATGCACTATGGAAATGTGATTGTGATAGAAAAATTGGTGTAGCAAGATGAATTAAATTAGTATCGCTTTAAGTATTCATTATTTTAGAAACCTTCCGTTTGTTTTGAAAGAAACAACAGAAGGTTTTTGTCGTTTTTGAATAGTTGATTACAACTAACCAAATGAAAATCAAACTATTATATATAATCTGCTTGTTTTTAGTAGCTTGTGAATCAGAACCTTCAGAGACAGTAGTTCAAGAAGAGTTACCTGAGTTGATGAGTATGGAAGAGGCCATTCTACAACAATATAAATGGGGATATATCAATAAAACGGGAGAATTGGTGATAGCAGGGATGTATCAAGATGCACACAATTATTCAGAGGGCATGGTAGAAGTAGAGCAAAATGATAAGTGGGGATACATTAATAGAAAAGGGGAGATGGTGATATCACCAAAATACAAAGCAGCTTGGTCATTTAAAAATGGACGAGCGAAGGTGATGACTAAGGATAATCGTATTGGATTTATCAATAAAAAAGGAGCATATTTAGTAGAACCAAAATACGATAGAGTAGGGGAGTTTAATGAAGGATTTGCAAAAGTGAAAATAGGGAATCGGTTTGGATATATTAATTTAAATGGAGACTTGAAAATACTGGCTCAATTTGAAGTAGCTGATGAGTTTAGAAATGGATTGGCAAGGGTCTCTTTAGCTCGTTTATTTGGTTTGATAGATATTAACGGAGACTTTGTGGTAGAACCTAATTATAGAGATATTGGCTATTATCATAATGGTTTAGCATGGTTTAAGCAAGATGACGTATTTGGGTTTTTAGATAAAAAAGGAAAGGAAGTTATCTCTGCTCAATTCGATGCAGTAGGAGATTTTAATGCGGAGGGTTTTACCTACGTGGCGAAGGATGATAAATTTGGTTTTATTGATAAATCTGGGAAATGGGTGGTACAACCTAAATATGACTTTGTATGGGCTGCGAATGAAGGATTTTGGGGTGTAATCGAAAATGGACGATATGGTTACTTACATTCAGAAGGAACTGTTGCGATTCGACCAAAATACGATCAAGCCTTTTCGTTTCATGATGGTTTAGCAGGAGTAATGAAAGACGGGTTATGGGGCTATATTACTGTAGAAGGGAATGAAATTATTCCTCTACAATATAGCTTAGTTTGGGACTTTAAAGAAGGTTTAGCAAGGGTAGCTAGTTATGATTTTCGAGGGTTTATTGATAAAGTGGGAAAGCAAGCGTTGAAGATAGAATATAATGATGTTCGAGATTTTTCAGAAGGACTAGCTCGGGTACAGATTTTTAAAAAGTAGGTACTTGGTTATTCGTTATTGGTTATCGGTATGCTATATTTTATTTGTACTGTTTACCATAAAGTTGAATAATAAATAACCAGTTACTGATAACAAATAACCGATAACAAATAAATAATGAAAGCCTTAATTCTAGTAGATTTACAGTATGATTTTTGCCCTGGAGGGGCACTAGCCGTTAACGAAGGAGATCAAGTGATTCCTGTTGCAAATGCAATAATGGATAAGTTTGATTTAGTGGTTGCTACTCAAGATTGGCATCCTGCCGATCATGGTAGTTTTGCAGCTAATCACCCGTGGAGACGTCCTGGGCAGGTGATGGACTTACATGGTTTGCAACAAATTCTTTGGGTGATTCATTGCGTGCAAGGTACATTTGGTGCGGAGTTAGTCGATGAATTACATCAATCAAAGATTGATAAAATATTTCAAAAAGGGACAGATAAAACGGTAGATAGTTATTCTGGATTTTTTGATAATGGAAAAAGGAAATCAACGGGTTTGGATGCCTATTTAAAAGCAAAAGGGGTAGAAGAAGTGTACGTTATGGGACTCGCTACGGACTATTGTGTAAAGTTTACAGCAGATGATGCAGTGGACTTAGGGTTTGAAACCTATCTGATTACAGATGGTTGTAGAGGGGTGAACTTGCAACCGAATGATGCTAAACAGGCAATGGAGTATTTGTCGAATAAAGGGGTTACATTAGTGAAAAGCACAGAATTGTAGAAATATAATTTGACAAATCGTTGTACTGTTTTAAGATAACAAGATTTTCATCCATTTACCATCAGCAAAGTGTTGAATTAATAAACAAATTTCCATATTTTGTTGACTCATTTTCAAGAAGATAATTATTAAAATATATCATTGCTAAAGCCATAAGCCACAATATT
>CAYLSF010000670.1:0-4690 GCA_964385675.1 uncultured Saprospiraceae bacterium | reverse complement strand
GAGGAGAAGCAAACCAATGATCCTCAATTGTTAACACCTTCTTACAATTTTTCTAAAAAGAAAATGACGTACATCACCCTAAAAGATGGTACCGAAATTCAAGGAAATATGAAAGATATTGACCGTAAGAAAGGTTTGATTGAAGAAATCACTATAAAGGATGGTAAGAAAAAGCATAAGTTAAAACCTGAGGACATATCGCACATGTACTTAATGCCTAGTAACTTTGATAAGTTGGTGAAATCCGTAGGTTTTTTAACCAATGCTCAAAAATGGAATGATGAAAAGTTAGACCAAGACTTGATCAATAAGGGTTATGTCTATTTTGAAAGTAGAGATGTAAAGCTCAAGAAAAAGACAATGGTACTATTGATGCAATTACTGAATCCTTCATTCAGTAAGCAAGTAAAAATTTATCACGACCCTTTTGCTAAAAAAACAATGGCTGTAGGTGTAGGGAGCGTAACCTTAGCAGGGGGCAATGAAAAATCTTACTACATTGCTAAAGGCGATGCGATTGCTTATAGAATGAAAAAGAAGGATTACAAAGACTCGTTTGTACCGATGTGGGGCAACTGTAAATCCCTTATCAAGCAATTTCCAAAAGCAAAATGGAAAGATCTGGTTAAACATGTAATGGCTTATGCGGAGTGTCAGTAATAAAGTAGCACAAGCATTCCTGCTTGTCTCATAGTCTTCTAAATTCTAAACAAGCAAGAATGCTTGTGCTACTTTCCATTAATTAACCTACCTTTGCCCCTGTAATTTAAACTATATGATATTTAAAAACTTAGGATTGGTTGAGCCAATTCTCAAAGCATTAGAGGCGAAAGGTTATACCAACCCAACACCAATTCAAGCACAAGCCATTCCTATCTTACTTCGTGGAAAAGATTTACTAGGCGTAGCACAAACAGGAACAGGAAAAACGGCAGCTTTTGCCGTTCCGATTATACAGCATTTGCATCTTGATAAAAACCGAACAACCAAACGACGAAAAATTAAAACGTTAGTTGTCACACCGACTAGAGAATTAGCCATTCAAATTGCGGATAATTTTACAGATTACGCCACTCATACAACTATTAAAAATACAGTGATTTTTGGTGGTGTAAAACAAGGCAAACAAGTAGATGCCTTACGTAGAGGGGTTGATGTTTTGGTGGCAACACCTGGTCGTTTATTAGATTTGATGAATCAAGGTTATATTTCGCTCAACCATATCGAATACTTTGTGCTAGATGAAGCCGATCAGATGTTGGATATGGGCTTTATCCATGATATTCGTAAATTGCTTGTGAAGTTACCTAAGAAAAGACAATCTTTATTCTTTTCGGCAACCATGCCCGCATCAATTGTAGAATTGTCCAATAAAATTTTGGGGGATTACGAACAAGTAACGATTGAACCCGAGCAAACAACTGCGGAACGAGTCGAGCAAGGCGTTTATTTCGTATCCAAAAGCAATAAAATTAAACTCTTAACCCACCTCCTAAAAGAGAAAAAACCTGAATCCGTTTTAGTGTTTTCAAGGACAAAATACGGTGCTGATAAAATCGTCAAAAAGCTATCTCGTGCGAACATTGAAGCTGCTGCCATTCATGGTAATAAATCGCAAAATGCCCGACAACGAGCTTTAGGCAATTTTAAACGGGGAGATGTTAAAGTATTGGTGGCTACTGATATTGCAGCACGGGGCATTGATGTTTCTAATTTGGAATTGGTCATTAATTATGACTTGCCCAATGTTCCTGAAACGTATGTACATCGCATCGGACGAACGGGTCGGGCAAAAGCAAGCGGAACTGCCTTATCGTTTTGTATGGCGGATGAGAAGCCTTATTTACTTAGTATTCAAAAATTGATTCAACGAAAATTGACGATTATTGGCAACCATCCTTTTGAAGATGATGGTTCAGAGGAAGTTGTTGAAAAACCAAAACCGAGGCAGAAATCAAAACCAAAATCCAAAAATTGGAGAAGACGGAAACGACAAAAAAAATAGCAACGTAATGTATAACGTAGCACAAGCATTCCTGCTTGTCTTAAAATAATTCGATTTGATATTCAAGACAAGTAGGAATGCTTATGCTACCATACTACTTTACATCAACCTTCCGAATGGCATTTCGACCATAAAATACAGGAAAATACATTTGCTCTGCTTTTGCTGGATTTAGAGTGTAAGTTCCTGAAAACCTTGGCACTAGATTAATCTTAAAGGTGTAAGTTCCTACAGGCAATTGCTCAAAAAAAACAGCTGTTTGATGTCTAAAATATTCTCGATGTACTTCGTATCTTGTCCGATTCGACCATGAATTTTTATTACCATAAGAACAACCCGCAGGTATCGGCACTTCTACCATCACATAATCTGCTTTTTGCTTGACTTCTAACGTAACTTCCATTTGAGCAGCTCCAGCAGCTTTAAGTTGATTCGTAGCTTTACCCTTTTGTATTAACCGTGTTTTGATATTAAAAATATCTTTTTTCGGTTTGGGTGTTGGATTAAAAAATTGCTGATAAGCTGTAAAGTAAACGGGCAGGCCACCTCGTTTTGTGATGGTTAATGACGCGTTATTAAAGAATTTTCCTTGATATGGGAAAGTTGTAACTTCTTGTTCTTGCTCACCTTTTATAACCAATGTTGGATTGCCTTTTCGATTTTCTTTTAAAATATCGGGTAAGATGGTCGTCAATATTTTAGCGGTAACAAAGGTGTTATACCACCTATAGCGCCTATCTCTTTTTTCAATAAAGTAATTGCGAATTTTCGGTACTTTATGGCGATGTGAAGGTTCATTTTTTAAAATATGATAGGCTAATAGAGATAACTCCAATGAATTATTAAACCAACAATGACATTCTTTTCCATAATAATAATTACCAAATAAGGTTGTTTTTTCTAATTTCAACAACCAATTTAAATCATATTCCAGTCCTTGATCTTGTCGAATTTTTAATAAACTCAAAGAATCATGAATGGAATATAATTGACGAGCTAGGGTATCGGTATATAATTGATAATCCGTTTTTGCTCCCATTTCATTAAATAGCGATAGCGTTTTCACCAATTGTCGCCCTTGCATTTGTGGTAACTCATTGGTTAAGTAAGTCAGACCTTGCTCCAACGAAGGCACAGTATACCCTGCTTTTGATGCCTTATGTAACACTTTTAAGACATACGTGGTAATCCAATAATTCGCACTTCCACCTTGCCACCAACCCCATGACCCCGTTTCATTTTGATGCTTTTTCAAACGAGTAATCATTTTACGGATCATCTTTTCTTCTTCAAAAGGCTCGCCTAAATGTGATTTAATTTCCTTTTCTAGCAATAATGCCATGAGTTTACTAGCGGTCTGTTCATTACAACCGTATCGGTAGTTTTTCAAATATTTAATATCGTCCAATAAAACATCCAATACATCTTTTTGAGCATGAACCATTACATCCCCTTTGCCGTCTTCAAAATCTAAGGTGACAGTTGTATCCCTATTAAATACCACAAAATGCCCAACCGTCTCTTCCGTTCCCTTTGGAAAAACTTTGATATAGCGTTGTTCGCCATCGCCATATATGGGTTGTTGAGTGGTCTGCATGGTGTACGTTAGCTCTAAGCTATCTTCGGGATTCGGTGCAGTGAGTTCATACTTATCGATAATCGCACTAGCCAAACTAGCTGTATTTTTTTGTACGATAGCATCACCTACTTTAAAGTGAGTAGAGATTGCTAGTGTATCATTCGTATAATTTATAGTCTTACCGACTAGATTGGTTTCATCGCCCTCTACTAAGAATCTTGGTAATTCCAACTGTGCAATAACAGGCTTAAAGGATTGAACATTTTGATACTCAATGCCAAATCGCTTTTTATGATCCATACCCAATACTACCGTTTCCCAATCTGTAATATTATCAGGATAGGTTACTCTAAAAAAGGCTTCGCCATTTTCATCCGTTAGTAAGTTCGGTTGCCAATAGGCGTAATCTTTAAATTTTGTTCGGAGTTGGATATCAGGCAACTCTAAATCACCATCTAAATCATTTGTTAATTTGAAATCAGCATCAATTTTTGTAGGATTAGCCCTAACTACATTAATACCAGCCGCTTTTCTTTGTAAAGCTTGAGCAACCGTTAATTCCTCTGTTGTTATTGTACTTACTGCTCCTGTAACTCTTTTCTTCTTACTTTTCCCACTATATGCACCATAACCAACTACCACGACTTGATCTAATGCTGCCCCCTCTTCCATTGAGATGTCTAAACGATTTGAAGTTCCTACTTCTACCTCCTGTGTTTCATACCCTGTATAACTAAAAACAAGTGTAGAATGACCTGTTGGAATACGAATTTGATATTTTCCATCAATATCTGTACTCGCTCCAATACTTGTGCCTTTTACAATTATTGTTACCCCAATTAAAGGTTCGCCCGATGCATCTGTTAATACTCCAGTTATGACATCAGGTGTATTGCCCCATATCACAGTAGGTAAATTCTCCTTCGCTTTTTGTTCCGATAATCGGATGGAATCCAAAGTAATCGGATTAATAAGTTGATAATCTGAAAACTCTTTGATAAACTGATTTAGGACTGTTCGGTTCGTATCTTTTTGAAAAGGAACATTTCCTAGATATTGATATAAGGTTTGATAATTTTGAATTGGAATATTTGATTTTTTATAAT
>CAYLSF010000669.1:0-4694 GCA_964385675.1 uncultured Saprospiraceae bacterium | reverse complement strand
GGATGTATTATGAAGCTCATGTCTTATCCATTTTTACAGGATGTAATTTAAATGAGAGTTTGAATATTCCATTAGATGGTCAATTTGTCCAAGAGCATAGCGAAGAAGCTTTTGATAATTTATTAAAAGTATCGGCACATATTCACCGACTTATACATAGCTATCAACCCAAACAACGTACATCCTTCAACTGGCAGAATATTACCTATCATTTACCGATAAATGTTATTTCTGCAATTACAGGACAAGAAACAGTTGCTAATTTGACGGTAGGGGAGTATATCCAAATGAATCAGTTTAATCATTATTGGACAATGCACGATACAACACAAGGAGACTTCAACAAGGTATTAGGAATATTAGCCGTATTAGCTAGAGCAGAATCTGAAACCTTTCCTTTAGAAGAATCTGAGATTGAAACGCATTGTGCTGAACGAATGGAATTATTCAAAGATATTCCAATGGATATTGGTCGAGATATTTGGTTTTTTTTTGCCAATACACAAAACAACTTATGGAGGACCCGTTTATCAAAGATGCTTTCCGACCTCCAAAGGAAGTTCCCAAAGGGCAAGCTGCATTGGAAACCTACCGAAAATACCAATTGAAAAGTAAACGCAATTTTAAACGCTATGGCTTTTTGATTCTATTGGATAGAATTATTAGTAGTGGACGAAATAACATTGTAGGATTGACACCCAAACAAGCTGCTAGAAAGGCGGCTATCTATGAAGAGCTCAAATTTATTGCTTTAGAAAATGCCAATGGATAAACATGAAAAAACTAGATTTATTAACCATCTATGAGTTATTTGCTCGAATTGTAGAACATTCCAATGGAGCAGACCAAATCAACACCTTTGTTGTACTGAGGGATAATGGATTAATCAATGCTGATAATCTGGGTAAAACACTTAATTATCAAAATGCTCCTCGTCAGGTCTTCTACTCCAGACGATGGAAAAAAGAAGGATTCCCTTCAGATAAAATACAATGGGATTTTCCAATATTAGTATTGAATCAAAACTTCATTCAATTCAAAAATCCATTTGAAACCAAAGGTGAACGACGCTATCAATTTAAGCTGTATCTATTGGATAAAATTGAGAATGAAATCTTTGAAATAGTTGATGTGACGGTAGAGCGACTATTTATAAAAGTGATTCAACAATTTGCCCAATGTTATGAAGTAAATAGTCAATGGTATTGCCCACATGAGACCCAAGAAGGTAAACGAACAAGTCAAATGCTAAGTCATATTACCACTCGACAAGAAGGACAAGCTGAACGGCTTCAAGAAACTTTTTCAACGACAAAAGCTACGGGAATCGAATTCAATTTTACGGTAAAAGTGCCGAATGTATCATGTAACTGATGTAATTTTTAATTACGTGTGTAATTACGCCTATCTCGTTTCACGTAAATTTTAGAATATCATGCTTTCAACAATTTTACTTGCCTTACAAGACTTAGGTAACGACATCAAAAAAGAAATTACACGAGAATTACAGCAACAAGGACATACCTTAACAGGTAATTTTATCAATTCCATTGAGTTTGATGTAGAAACGGAGGGAGCAGATATTTACATGACTTTTACGTACTTCAAGTATGGCGTATATTTACAAAAAGGCGTACATCGCAGTAAAATTCCTTATGGCGGTCGAAGTAAAAAAACTAAAGGGAGGGTAAAAATCTCAAAATACATACAGGCACTAATTGAATACGCCAAAAAGCGAGGAATGCACCAACCTCGAAAAGCAGCTTTTGCCATTGCCAATACACATAAGCGACAAAGGATGCCCACTAAAGGTTCATATCGCTTTTCTAAGAACAAGCGACGTAAATTCTTTCAAGATTATGCTCTAGCAGCTGCTAATGATACCATTACAGACCAAACGTATCAAATTTTTGAATATTCTATTCTGTTGACGTTGGAGAATAGACTAAAGGATTTTGTCCAAAATTAATTTAGAATCATGTTTTAAGTGTATTTTTTAATCATAAAATAGATAAATATTCATAAAATGATTATATTTGTTTCGATTCAACAATCAAAAAATTTACACTTATGTCTATTCCGATTATTAAAAGCCAAATATTTGGCTGGAAACCTATTACGGGATTTCCGAACTATCAAGTATCTAAGCAAGGATTTATAAGAAACGTCAAAACTAGAAGAATCCTTAAAACCAATCTAACTTCAGGTTATCCTTCCGTTACCCTTTGTCATGAAGGGAAAAAGAAAAATGTCAAGATACATCGTTTGGTTGCATTAGCATTTTTACCTCTTATCGAGGGCAAAAACGTTGTGAATCACAAGGATCATAACAAGACAAATAATCATATAACCAACCTAGAATGGTGTACACATCAAGAAAACATTCAACACGCTAGTAGCTTAACGGTAGAGGATGTTAGAAACATCAAATTGCTACTGAAGGGAAATATGAAACATGCAGAAATAGCGAGAATGTATGAAATATCAGTAGGTGCGATAGGACATATTAAGCATGGACGCAGATGGTCAAATGTAGCTTAGTAAGATGAGCTTGTTTTCATACGATTGGAGATTGAAAGATGGTTTTCCTGCTAAAGATATTCTGCATCATGGAAGTAAGGTATTTTCATGGTTTGCAGGTTCTGGAGGTAGCACAATGGGCTATAAATTGGCAGGATATGATGTATTGGGTATGAATGAAATTGATAAAAGCATGGCAGCTAATTACATTCACAACCATCAACCCAAATATAGTTACATAGAAGATATACGAGTATTTAAGCAGCGTGCCAAAAGTGGTACGCTGCCTGATGAATTATATGATTTGACAGTTGGTGATGGTTCACCGCCCTGTAGTCAGTTTTCTCATGCTAGTGGCGTGATTCGGGAAAAGGAGTGGGGCAAAGTCAAGAAGTTTAGAGAAGGTCAAGCAGAACAGCGATTAGATGACCTCTTCTTTCACTTCTTAGAAGTACAAAGCTATCTAAAGCCGAAGTTTATCATTACCGAAAATGTAAAAGGTATCATTCAAGGTAAAGCCAAACGGATATCGGCTGAAATCTTGCAAACTTTTAAAACTATTGGATATAAAGTCCAATGGTTTTTGATGAAGGGGGATAAGATGGGGATTCCGCAACGTCGAGAGCGGGTTTTCTTTATTGGTGTTCGGAACGATATAGCGGCATTACTGCCAATTGATCCAACTAATATGTTCAATACCTTTCCTATGATAGATTTGACATTTAATGAGCGACCAATCTATTATCGAGAGATTGCAGACTACAAAGGCAAACGAATTACAGAACATCGGATGAAAGGTTGGTTATGTAGAAAACCTGAAGACAGGCGACTGGCAGATAGTAAACTAAGGGCAGGACTTAAACATACGGATAAAACGACTTTTTACTTACGACCCGATTGTATTCCGCAAACCATTGTAAGTAAAGGCACACATGGAGCAGTTTGTTATGACAAACCTTTAAACATGAGTAAGACCGAAATGGAAAAAATCGGTTCGTTTCCATCAGATTATGAGTATGTCAAAATCAATGCAGATTACTCCATAGGAATGTCTGTACCGCCCGTAATGATGGCACAAATCGCTTATAGAATCTATCAACAATGGATTCAAAGACTCAATTAAATAAACAGATAATTGTAATAATTCACTCATTTCGATTAAACAAATATAAAAATATTGCAATATGAAACAATTTGTTTTAAATTTGTCTCAATAGCAATCTTTTAAAACAATTTTAGAATAACCGCTTGGTATTTGATTAAATAATGTGAAATGAGGAAATTAAAGCGACTAGCAACTACCGAACGCCAAACATTTGAGCACTATGAACACGTATCTGACCTCATTATTGGGTATTGTGAAGTGCATCAAATTAAACTCGAAGCGGCTACGGTGGCAAGACTCGAAAATCTGGATAATGAATTACAAAGGCATCCTTTGATTCAAAGCTTCATTTGGGCAATGCCCAATGATAAGAAAGACCAATTACTCAATATATTGGTGGACAGCTTTTCGATAACAGACGTAGTACAAGTCTTTCAGAAGCTGCTACATCAATATACAACCGATTGCGAACGAGAACTAGCAATTATAGCTGTATTAAAGGAGTTTTTTCAAACGGCTCAATTGCAACTAACAAAAAAAGATGGTATTTCAAACTATCCCTTACTCGAATAAACTGGCAACATTAGCAGAAGTCGTCACCATTAGCACGACACATACCAATATTGATGCGATTGCTTTACGATTGGAATTCTATTGCAATGATGCCCTATTTCGTACAGAAGATCTAGACGGTTATACACAAAATAACGACACCTATACCTTCTCCTTTACTTTACAACAATTCCTCACAGGCTATTTTGCGAAAGCTTCAGAAACGGTTTGTTATCTGACTGCTTTTATTCAAACACATGAAAAGTTACAAGCCAAAGTCCAAATTCGAGCGTATGAACTGCTTCCAGATGCTGATGGATATTTACAGCCGTCTTCCAGTTTTATAGAAAGTGATGACTTTTATGTAATCAATAGTGTATTACCTGAAGTAGCCGTCAATACGCTATTATCCCATCAAGATTCAACCTATCTAATCAATCATTGGTATATCAGTCTATTTACTAGACTTGTTCTGTAATGATAATCAATATTTTAAGTAAAAATTCCATAATCCAGC
>CAYLSF010000668.1:0-4694 GCA_964385675.1 uncultured Saprospiraceae bacterium | reverse complement strand
TGATAGTAGGATAAATAGTGATTTTAAAACGTTCTTTCTTGATTATACGAAAATTTCAGATGAGAATATTTTAGACATATCTCAATATAAAGAATTGAAAGTAAGTGTAATTGAAATTTATGGAGATAATGTTAGCGATTGGAATGAAGGTATAAAAGAAAGGTATTTAAATCTAGATCAATTATTTTTCTTAGAAATTATGAAAGATAAAATTGATTTTTGGGATTGGTATCCACAAGTTCCTTATGAAGGAGCTGCAACAGATATGACTTCTATACCTTATGATAATATTGATTTTAAAACTAGTGATTAGTTTCTAATCCATAAGTACTATGTGCAGATACGCCTTGAATTCATATAAACCACATTATGTATGCTTTGATTGTAGAAAGGTATTTAAACAACCTATACTTTCTGATATCATCAAACGAAACGGGGATTGGATTTCTTACAAACGAGCTTTTTTGAATCGAAATTTGACGGATGCTAACCAATTTAAATTAGAGAACCCTGATTTAATTCGTCGATTTGAAAATCAGTATCAAAATAAACAATATAAATGTCCAGACTGTGCGACTGAAATGTTTAGTATTGGATTGGATTTTCGAGCACCGAAGAAAAGTAAAATTAAGGAATGGAAAATCATCCGAAGTATGTATGAAGTAGGTAATACTTTTCATACTTGTGGTTGCGATGGTCCTGGTTATATTCCTAAAAATGGTCGAGACCATCTAGGTTATCTTCAAAAGATTCGAGAAAAATATCTAAATCATTTAGAAGTAAGGTGTGAAGAAGTTTCTCAAGAGCAATTATCGGATTATTTGAATTATTGGGCGGGTAAACTCACACTAGTTAATCACGAAATCAATAAGATTAAACATCAATAACACTTGACATAATAAAATATGAACATTCCAGACAGCCATCAAAAGTTTCCATTACCGCACTACGATAGGTTATGTTTTTTAAAAAACATTATTACTAATCCAAATATAGAGGTAGGCGATTATACCTACTATGATGATTTTGAGGATGTACATAACTTTGAAAAAAATGTAAAATACCTTTTTGATTTTACAGGAGATAAACTCATTATTGGTAAGTTTTGTATGATAGCATCAGACGTGACGTTTATTATGAATGGTGCAAATCACTTGACGGATGCAGTTTCTACGTATCCGTTTGCTATTTTCGGGGGAGACTGGAAAGATGCGATGGAAGGTAAAACCTATCCTGTTAAAAAAAATACAGTAGTCGGAAATGATGTTTGGATTGGTTATAATGCGACGATTATGCCTGGTGTCACTATCGGAGATGGAGCAATTATAGCAACGAATGCTACCGTTACGAGAGATGTTCCACCTTATACTATTGTGGGAGGAAATCCAGCAAAGGTAATTAAACCTCGATTTTCATCAACTCAAATCAAAGCCTTGTTAGAGATAAAATGGTGGGATTGGTCAATTGAGAAAATTACTAGAAATGTTCAATTACTAACAGATATGGATATAGATGCTCTTCAAAATGCAGAGTGAAACTGTAACAGTTTGCAGTAGGCAGTTTTGCAGTTTGTCTCTCATTAGATAGATAACCTAACGATTAAGGCAATTTAAAAGAGAATCAAAACAATATTCTAAATGAGACTTTGGCTATTTATAGTTATTGGAATTTGTTGTACCAGTTTTCATGCTCCAGTACTTTATCTTTGGAATAAGATAGATATGGATGATGAAGGGAAATACATATTGGTATCTCCGCAAAATCTACCAACAAAGTTAATAGCGGTTGATAATCCACAACAAGTTCAAACGCTAGATATGCCCTTGTCAGGTAATATGTACAAAGCGATTTTGAGTGGGGATGGTGAGCAAGTAGTATGGGGAAATAATCATCAAGTGGCTAAAGCGACTAGAAATGATTCCATACTTAAACCCAATTTTATCACGCCTGTAAATGGTAGAACATGGCTGGATTTAGATTGTAATGAAGATGGTTCAATTTGGGTAGCTACAATTGATGATCCGGATTCACATAAAAATGGACAAAGGCGATGTTCACCAGGAAAACGACGTTTTGTCATTGGTTCAAAATATACGGATAGTACAAATATTACGCATTATCCAATGAATGGAAAGGTGGAAGAGTGTCGATTTATTAATGTGGTTAGATTGATGAATGATAGCACAGTTATTTTTCAATTTGGAGATTATGGAATTTATGAAAGTGTAAAGACAAAAGGGGAGTGGATAACGAATAAAATACTTCCAGTAGAATATATCTTGACCCGTCAACCTGTGGCTAAAACTAAGGATCGATTATTGGTTTGGAAACGAGTTGGAGAAGATAATGGGGGAAGTTTTGAACTATTATTATTGGATAAAAAAGATGGAAAATGGTCTGAGCCTTATCGTTTAATTCCAGATTTACCCATTAATGCAGGGCCGTGGCATACCGCAATTTCTCCTGACGGAGACAAGATTGTCTATATGGAATATGTGCGAGATTCCGAGCAAATGATTACACAAACAACCCTGTATATTTCTAGATTTCAATACGGAAAATGGACTATGCCAACGGTCTTAAAGCGATTACAAAAATTTGGAGAACCTTGGCGGCAAACGGGGGATATTGTATTAAGTAACCGAAATTTATTATACGACGATATGTCCTACGCTCCCAAATTGATTACATCGCTAGATGGCGATGGTGAAGTTATTTCAATTAAAATAAACTGATAGTTGGTCACTATCAAAGGATTCCCGAAATTTGGATTTTTTAGTGGTTAGTCTAAAATTTTGTATCGCCATTTGAGACTAATCATCGTTTGATATATTTCTTTTAACAAAATACAGTCGATGGTCAAAAGTCGATTGTCGAAAGTCATCTTCATGGCAAAGAAAAAATATTACGTCGTGTGGCAAGGGAATGAACCGGGTATCTATGACTCTTGGGCAAAGTGTCAGTTACAGATAAAAGGTTATCCCAATGCAAAATATAAATCGTTTAAGACCTTAGAAGCAGCACAAGAAGCCTATTATGGTGGAAGTGCTTTGGATTATGTGGGGAAAACCAAAAAGCAAACAACGGCTAAAACCATCAATGCGGCTTCAAAGGCGGATATTGTTTGGAATAGCCTTTCTGTGGATGCGGCTTGTAGTGGTAATCCTGGAGTGATGGAATATCGAGGCGTAGATACAAAAACAGGAATGGAAATTTTTAGACAAGGTCCTTTTAAGTATGGTACAAATAATGTAGGGGAATTTTTAGCCTTAGTGCATGGGTTGGCTTATTTGAAGCAAAAAGGGAGCGATATGCCGATTTATTCAGATTCTAAAATTGCGATTGGTTGGGTTCAAAAAAAGAAGTTTAATTCTAAACTAGAACGTACAGCTGCCAATAAGAGAATGTTTGAATTGGTAGATAGAGCAATAATTTGGCTCAAAAAAAATACTTATACCACCAAAATTATGAAATGGGAAACCAAGGCATGGGGAGAAATTCCTGCGGATTTTGGGCGGAAGTGATACGAGTTACGAGTTACGAGTTAACCCACAACTCGTAACCCATAACTCAAAAGAAAGACCTATTTCTGATAGGTTATACCAAGTAGTTTCAATGTCTTTATATTCAGAGAACCTTGATGACAATTATTTTTAAGTTGAAAAGCTTTTAAAGATTCCTTAGAGATTTTACTTAACTGAAAACGACCATCACCATCTTCATTTGGAATGTGATTCGAGTCAACAGTGTAACCTTTTCCCTCTAAAGCGTCATTAACTTTATCCAAAAGTGATTTAGTCATTTTATAATAGCAGACAACTTCTTCCCAAGTATTTTTTTCTACATCTGTCAAACAATAACAAGTACCTACCTGCGGAGCAAGAGGGTTTTGATTGGCTGTTTTACTGTTTGGCACTTCTCGTAATTTCCAAACGCCATCTTCTTTTTTCCAAATTGTTTTGACTTGTACATCATCAGGAGTTGTACCTTGCTCAACAGTTGTTGTTGCTATTTCCTCTTTGAGTTTCCATTTACCATCTACATTTACCCAAACCGTTTTAGTTTTTGGTGTTTCATTTTCAGTAGTTGGTTGCTCACTACGTATTGTAACAGTATTTGCTTTGGGTGAAGAATCCTCTAAAGTCTGTAAGGTTTCAAATGTTTTTGCTAATGCGGATACACTTTCATCCGATGGAAAAGTAGCTTCTGTTTCGGTAGTAGTAGATACTGGACTTTCAGTTTGACTGAAAAGTTGACCCTTAACGGAAAACGTTAGAAATAGGACTAAAACAATAGGTAAACTCAAAAAGATTTTTAATCCTCGACTTGGTTTTTTAATTTTACTAAGCATAATTAATCGATTTTTAATTTGATTATGAAAAAAATGTGTCATCGGAAGCATGCGTGCGGTATGCTTCCGTGCTTCTTGAATCATTAGATTGGCATATTGAATCGAAGTACACTCCTGCTGAATCACCTCCTCATCCGCTAAATATTCATGCACTTCTTTTAACTTTCTTTGGTAGAGATAAATCAAAGGATTGAACCATAAGAGTATTTTACAAATTTCGGTTAGCAAAATATCTGTAGAATGTTGCCCACGAATGTGTGCGGTTTCATGAGCGATAATAATGGATAAGTCTTGTTCAGCGTATTGATGATTTTTATACAGAAATACATAATTAAAAAAAGAG
>CAYLSF010000667.1:0-4695 GCA_964385675.1 uncultured Saprospiraceae bacterium | reverse complement strand
TATTTCCTCTAATAAAAAATTCTCTTCTATTTTTTAGTTGTTGAATGATCTTTCTAGCTTCTTCCATTATTCAAAATTTAAAAATTCTGCTTCTTTAAATAATTTCTTATACTCTTTAATATGCATTCCCTGTTTTCCTGTTATTCTATCATAAATCATATCTCCTTTTCGGACAGCCCAATGTTCTCTCCATGTTCCATGCCAAGCTCCATCAACTTGTTTATTAACTATTGTACCATTCCGCATTTTTACTTCACCAATATAAGGAGCACCATATTTATCAGTAATATGAATTAATTTTCCACCAATAGCTTTTTGTATTTTTTTAGCACATGGTTCACAATTACCTTTTAAAAGATCAGATTTAGTAGCAGGATTTTTCCACGGCCAACAAGTATTATGCACCCAAACCTCGTCTTGACTCACCACATAAGTATGCTCCCGATACACCTCAAAATTATAAACCGTATGCTCCCCTGTAAGTTGCTCTTTCGAGAAAAGTCGGATGGTTTTGCCTTTGGCTTTAACTTGTTCGCCTGTTTTTAAATCCCCTACGGCTATCCAGTCTTGTCTATCAACTGACCAAAAAGGATGATTTGCCGTAGCACCTATCGGTTGGTCTAAACCTTCAAAGTAGTAATTCCAAACATTTTTACTTTTATGCTCAAAGTAACCTGTAATTGGCAACGAAATATAATCATTTTTAACGGTTTTATCCCAAAAACGAGTATCTAATTGATTTGGTAAAAGTCCTGTAGCTGTTGCTAGTCCATAAATACCCAATTCAGGAGCGTGAAGCATAACCTTATTACCAATAATATCAGCTTTATTTTCTAATATCCACCAATTTGGACGGCGTAGTTTTATTTTACTTAATGTACCATCCTCTTTTTTCAATTCAAACCGTACCCATTTCCAAGTTTGTGGTGTAATTTCCTCATTATCAAAAACCGTCCATTCCTTCTTATCTCCTGTATAATACGTTAATATAGCGACTTCCTTATCATTTAATAGTCGTTGTATTTCCTTTTCCTTACTGCTATAATGTAATAAAGATGTTGGTTCATTTTGCCAAATGTCTAATAGTGTCATTGGTTCTATAAAGAAGTTAGCAACCTCTTCCTCTTCTTTTAACTGTCCAAAACTTAAGAACGGATTATTTAGATTAACAAAAGCATATTGTTCTTCAATCACTTTATCTTTAGCTTCATCATATTGCCATATTCTATCTGTTTCAAGTTGTTCTATTGGTATATACCCTTGTACAGTCAATATCAGTGTTCCTGCTACGAAGCAGTTTTTCATATATTTAGAATTGGCATAGACTTTGTGCATTCGTCTTAATAACAATGTTTCAATTGCTTTTTCTGTACCATATCCTGTCATGTATAAAGCATCTTTCAATCCAAATCTACCATGATACATCTCTGTTAGTATAGATACATTATGAGTCCAGATATCTTTTTGAAAATTGTACATCATAATAGGACCAAGAAAGTAGGATTCTTTCACTTCATTAAATCCAGAGGTAACCATTTCTGTTAATCCATCTACAGTAAACAGTTTTTTGGTATCATTCCATCCTGCCGACATACCAGATAAAAATGCCCCACCATAAGAAACAGAATTACTCTTACTAGAAGTACTAGGACCATAAAATATATGAACATTAACAGGATTTCCATTTTCATCATATTCAACTTGTCTATCTATTTCACCATCATCTTCTTCTGTATCATTATTTGTCGTTTCCATAAATCCATTATAATCTCCTACATTAAACGGATTATTAAAACCATATCTATAAGGGGTTTTATCATGATGGAAATCAGCATAATGATCAGGAGAAATCCAGCGACCAATACTATGATCAATCCATCTTGCACCAATATGCGTTAAATCTAATCCAAAATCTGCTTGTAGCTCTCTATCTAAAAATTGATAATGATTATCCGTACCTGTCACCATACGACCATAACCTTCCATTCTCATTCCGAAAGGGTAATAATGGTCGGCTTGCAGTATCTCATTTTCTGCTATTTGACCATTACCATTTAAGTCAGCAAAAGTTACACGGGTATTGCCTAGATGGTCTTTAATAGAATACTCATATTGAAAAGACACCCCATTTGGCGTTGCTCTACCTTCATCAAAGTAGATGGCTTCTAGTGTGCCGTTGGTATATTCTAGTCCGCCAGCGTATTCTTTTGTTAACGTCAAAGAACTGCCTTCATATCTCTTCTTCGTCAGTTTAATACCAGCAGCATCATAAACCCACTCTAGTTTATTACCATTACCAAAAGTAACCCGAGTTGGTAAATTTAAGTGATTATATTCAATAATAATATCTTTGTTTTTATCCTCAATCATATTACCATTGGCATCGTAAACGTAATCATTATTGGTTACATTACCATCTTTGAAGCCCTGTAAGTCGGCTAAACCCTCATAGGTTGAAGCATCGGTGACACTTTTGAGTTGATTTCGATTATTACTATGATAAGCATAACTTAGGTCGTCTATTACATCATAGTTTGTCCCTACATTTTGACTATTAAGATTTGTCGCACCATTGCGTTGTAACGTTTGGATATTACCATTAATATCATAACTCGCATTCATATTATAGACATTCGCTTTATGTAAGGCAAATTGTCCATTCTCTATTTCTCCATAAGTTGCATTGGTTAAACGATTTAAATCGTCATACTGAAAGCCATATTCTTGTATATTTTTACCTCGCACTCTCCACTGCATTCCTGCAATATTACCATTGTATTGTGCTTGTGCATTAAGCGTTGCATTAGCATTGGTATAATCAAAGTGCATCGCAAATAGGTCATCATTATCGTCATTGAGTAGTGTTTGAGTCCATTGTCCTCTGTAAAAATCGGTTACTCTACGCTCTACTAATTCTATAGCGGTTTGCTCCGTTACCCCTAAAGCTGTCATTTGTGCCGTTAAATCACTTTGTAAGCGATCAAGTGTTGATTCTATATTATCTCTTGTAATATTTTCATTGGAATAATCCAAACTAATTTGGTCAGTTAAGTAAGCAGAGACAACTTGTCCTTGATCCAATAATAAATCATTGGTACTCGTCTCATTTGTGCTACTTGTCGCTTGATAGTAGGTCGCATTATCCGTGACTTCTACCACTTCATACGTACCACTATTTAAGTCAGCTACTTCTAATTCAATATTAATTTGCTGATTTTGAATGGAACTCACTAATCCATTTGCAATTTGATTGGCGATTTCGGCTGCGGTGAGTCCACCAAAGTTAACATCATTGATATCGGTTAGCCATCCCCTAATGTTGTAGGCATAGTCAATATTTTGAGCATAATTGTTACCATTGAGAGAATGTAAGCGTTTTTCAATCAATTGTCCGAGTTCATTGTATTGATTGCCCGTAATCGTAATCTCCGTATTGCTATTGATTTTATGCTTGACTTGTTGTACGCGTCCTGCATGGTCATACGTAAAACTGGTTTTGATATCAGTTATTGATCCCGAGCCTGTTTTATCGTGCGTATGTAGGGTTTGTAGTGTCCTGCCCGCCCAATCATAAAGGGTGGACGTTCGGTCAAATCCACCTAAGTGATTATCACCTGCGATTTGAATCACTCTGCCTTGTTTATCGTAATACGTTGCTGTGAGTAGCCAAGTATTGTTGCCATCTAGTACTTTGACTTTTGACCCTGTGAGGAGTCCTTGAGTGCGGGTAAAATGGTCTGTAGTGCTTACATAACCCGATACAGGGGTGAAGGATTCGGCACTACCATTCGGTACAAAATCATAGGTATCATAATAAGATATACTTAATAGTTCACTACTACTTGCCGTATGCGATGGAAAAGCTAAATCGGTATAATCGTCTGTATTCGGTACAGCCGTTTCGTGTAACGCATGGCCATATAGACCATTACCATTGCCTACTTGTGTACTCGCTGTGACTTGACGAGATGTAGCAGGACTAAAAGTTGGTGTGGGTTGATTAACACCCGATATATCCCAGGTATATAACCCTGTCATAATTGGACGACTCAACTGATCGTATTTGGTAAATGTCCATTTGGCGTTTTGGCGTTGATTGCCATCTTGTGTTAAGACCACTCTATCGAGGTCATCATAGACCGTCAACATAGCTTCTGCTCCAGGTATTTTCTTTTCTACTAAGCGTCCTCTTTCATCATAACGATATTGATAAATCAAATCGGCTGCAAGGTCAAGATTCCAACTACTCCCTAAGGCTTCTACGGCTTTGGGTGGAATCACTTTAGTCACTCTTCCCAAATCATCATAGACGGTGTAGGTAATAGCATATTCTTGACTACCGTCAGGTTTGATATTCTGTTGTTTCGTACAAACAGTTCGACCTAACTTATCCGTATAAGTCCATGCAGGCACTCCATTTTCATTAATGACTTGCGTTTTAATTAAGGTATTAGGGTCATAATTATTACTCCTTCCATAATTTTTAACTTCTGCATTGGTATTGCTACTCAATTGAGAAGTGACCGTGTGACTGCCTCCTATTTGCCATTCCGCACCCGGTGCTCCTTGTTCTATCACCCGATTCAGCGGTGAATTATCATATTTTGACTTGCTATAAGCTAAAGTAGTCCCAAATAAATTGGAGTAAAAGCTTTGCTGCTCCGTTAAGGCATTAGCTCTAAATGCACCACTGCT
>CAYLSF010000666.1:0-4701 GCA_964385675.1 uncultured Saprospiraceae bacterium | reverse complement strand
CCATTCGAGGCTGGGTAAATAGTTGTGAGGTTGGACTTTTTTCTATCAATTGACCATTATAGAAAAAAGCGGTTTGTGTGCTGAGCCTACCCGCTTGCTGTTTAGTTTGTGTTACGATTATCATCGTATAGGCTTTATTTAGGGCTAGGATGAGTTGTTCAAATTTTGCGGCTTCTCCACTAAGCATACCTGCGGTAGGTCGTTCCATTAAGATGACGCTTGGGTCTAAGGCGATGGTTCTCGCTAGGCACAATCGTTGTTGTTCGGCATAGCTTAAAATATTAGCAGGGCGATTCCATATTGGCCGACACCTTTCTAGTAACCCTACTTTTGATAAAGCTGCTTCTACTAGGTTTGCTATCGTTTTTCCTTTGGGCGTTTTGCTTAATCTTAGACCGAATGCAATATTTTCATAGATTGAGGTGGGGAATATATTGGGATTTTCTACCAGTAGTCCCACGTTTCTCCTCAATTCTTCTGTATTGATAGCTTGAATGGGTTTACCTCTAAGTAATATTTGACCTTTCCAGCTATACTGATGTTTAAAGTCATTCATTCTATTCAACAATCGTAGTAAAATAAGTTTATTTTGTCGATTGGGGCCCACTAAAGCCAATATCTCTTTCTCTCGGACATTAAATGAAATATCCCGTAGTAGTCGTTCTTCTTTATGAAAAACAGACACTCCTTGGAGTTGAAAGATGATATTTTTGGACGATTGACTCATGAATTAGCTCGAATAGATTGATGAAGTGTTGAAAAACGTTTTAAGTAAATCGTGTAGCCAACAATACTAAAGGTTAATACAACTATTAATAAAATAATTTCTGTTTGTTCTACTGCAATACCGGCGACCAAAATAACGGCTAAAATTTCACCTACTGTTCGTACATACGTTCTTAGAATGGCAATCAAAATATCTATAAAATAGGAAGGAATAATCAATCTAAATGCTGTTTGATATCTTGTAGCCCCTAAAGCATAAGCCCCTTCCCTTAAGGATTCGGGTACTTGTTCCATGATTTCAAATACTTTGGCACAGAATAAGGGTATCATCATAAACCCCAATACTAATCCGCCTAAAATTCCATGCGTATAAGGATTTGTCGGTAATATGATTTCCATAAAAGAAGGCAAAACTAACAGCATCAAAAAGCCATACACAATCGTGGGAATTGAAGCGATAATTTGAAATATCGTAGAAATAACAGCGTGTGTCACCCGCTCAAAAAACTCAGAAAAAGAAACGGCTATCCCTATGCCAATGGCAGTTGTAAGTAGGAGTCCGAATAGACTCATAAATAAGACCCCCGCAATCAATTCTAAGGTCGTATATAATTCATTGCTATAGATAGAGAGTACTTTTTCTTCTTTAAAAAAGTCAGGGATATAATTGGCTTGAAAAAAGTCAATGGATGCATTTAGCAACCCCGATAATATCAATACAACAATTACCCCTAATAAAGGAATTGTCATTTTACCAAACCGTTGTATCAATTGAATCGAAAATTGCATGTTACCGTACTAATTTCATTTTTTAATTATTACAGAAAACTGAAAGGCAAAAGTAAGGGGAGTATAATAATTAAAGATTGAACTAAGATTAAGTAATTGTTAAATGCAACAAACCCGTATCAGTATTAGGAAAACCGTTCCCCCTTGTATCTCTCTATCCTAATCCGTGCTAATATGAATTTTTTGTAGAGAATATACGATAGTTGGCAACTTTGATACTATATTTGCCCCACAAAATTAACTACATAACCTAATAGAACATGTCAACAAATGTTGTAATTAGTGGTACAGGACTATGGATTCCTGACCACACACTAACCAATGAAGAACTTGTATCTTGCTACAACGATCATGCGGATCAGTACAATCTTGAATATGCTGAGGCAATTGAAGCAGGAACGGTTAAAGCGAAATCTCACTCCTCTGCTGCTTTTATCGAAAAAGCATCGGGTATAAAAAGTCGATATATTTATATTAAGGACGGTGTATTAGATTTGGATAGAATGCGTCCTAATATTCCTAAGCGTCCAAATGATATGATTTCGGATCAAGCCGAAATGGCGATTCATGCAGCTAAAAAAGCGATAGAAAGTGCCAATAAGCGACCCGAGGATATTGATGCGGTTATTGTCTCTTGTGCTTATACACAGCGTTCTTATCCAGCTATAGCCATCGAAGTTCAAGAAGCGTTAGGAATTGAAGGATTTGGTTTTGATATGTTGGTCGCTTGTTCTGCGGGAACATTCGGACTACATCGGGCTTATGAAATGGTAAAGGCAGGAACGGCAAAATGTGTTTTAGCTATCAACCCAGAGTTGACTTCTCCACAGGTTAATTATAAGGATAGAGATAGTCATTTTATATTTGGTGATGTTTCCATAGCAACTATCGTTGAAGATAAAGCAACGTGTCAATCTGATACCGCTTTTGAAGTATTAAGTACAAAGGCTTTCACGAAATATTCTAACAATATTCGCTCTAATTTTGGTTATGTCTTAAATGCCAATGATTCAGATCCTCTAGGAGATGATCAGTATTTTTCTCAAAAAGGACGTACTGTTTTTAAAGAGGTTTGCCCGTTGGCGGCACAGCATTTGAGTGATCACTTGACTAAATTAGGCTTAGCAACGACTCAAATTAAACGATGGTGGATACATCAAGCAAATATCAATATGAATCGCTTGATTTGTAAATTATTATTGAATCGTCAACCTTCTGAAGAGGAAGCTCCAACGGTTTTAGATGAGTTTGCCAATACTGCTTCTGCGGGTTCTTTAATTGCTTTTAATCGTTTTCATAAGGATATTCAACAAGGAGAATATGGTGTAATTTGTTCTTTTGGAGCAGGGTATAGCATTGGTAGTTTAATTGTACAACGAATTTAAATGTGTTGATCCCGAAAGGATTCGGGAGTTGTTGTTAGCAATAAATTTAATATAAGATGAAAAGAATACATCTTTTTGAAATTGAAGATCAGTCTTGGTTTCCAAATTGGATGCGTATCTGCATGACTCGTACGTTAAATGCCATGCATCGTTTATTTAAGACACCTGATACCTTATCGGAATTATTAGATAAAGTGTTGAAACAAACGAAGACTGATACTATCATTGATTTGTGTTCTGGAAGTGGTGGACCGATGATTCCTACTGTTGAATTATTAAAGGATAAATACGGGTATAAAGATTTGAAATTAACACTAACTGATTTATACCCTAATGAAAAAGCTGCAAAAGCATTGAATACAGATGGCAATGATGCTATAACTTATCAAACAACATCTGTAGATGCTACTAAGGTGGGAACGGAATTGAAGGGATTGAGAACGATGATTTGTAGTTTTCATCACATGACTCCTGAAAATGCTAAAAAAATCTTACAAACGGCTAAAGCGAGTCAACAGCCGATTTGTGTGTATGAAATAAGTGATAATGCTCCTCCAAATTTTGTTAATTTCCTTACGCTTCCATTAACTTTTATCGTTTGCTTAGTAGTTACGCTTTTTGTTCGCCCTATGACATGGCAACAAGTTGTATTTACCTATTTGATTCCTATTTTGCCTATCTGTTTTGCCTGGGATGGTGCCGTATCAAATGTACGGACATATACCATGAAAGATATGGATGAATTACTTGAGGGTTGGCAAGATGAGACTTATACTTGGGAAAAGGGATTGATTGGAGAAGGGAATATGAAGAGGAGTTATTTGATTGGAATGCCTGATTAATTGTTAATTGTTAATGAGGAATTTATCTAAAAAGTAATAGAACTGTAAGCATTAGATGCCAATACTTTTAGAAACACAATATTTACCATCTATTCAGTACTGCTCAAAGTTTTGTTCAGCAGATACCGTGGTAATTGAGCAGCATGAAAATTATAGAAAAGGAACTTACCGAAATAGAAGTCATATTGCAAGTGCTAATGGTTTGTTGCGTTTAACTATTCCGCTCCAAAAAGGTAAGAATCAACAACAGAATATTAGAACTGTTCGTATTGCGTATAATCAACCTTGGCAAGCACAGCATTGGACAAGTATTCAATCGGCTTATGGCAATTCTCCGTTTTTTGAATATTATGCGGATGAAATCAAGCCTTTTTTTGAAACGCCTTACGAATTTTTATTTGATTTCAATTCTGCTATTTTAAATCAAATTTTTGATTTAATTGGAATAGAATCGACATATCGACTTTCTTCTGAATTTCAAAAAACAATACCTCAAAATTGGAAAGATTTAAGAAATGCGATTCACCCTAATCCTCAAAAGCAAGTTGATGATCCCAATTTTAAAATAATTCCATACAGTCAAGTCTTTCAAGAACGATTGGGATTTATGCCTAATCTGAGTGTTTTAGATTTATTATTCTGTGTAGGGCCTCAGACTTTAGGGATGTTAGAGGAAAGCTTTGTGGGACACGAAGCACACTGAGAATTCACAAAGCTGCACAAAGATTTTATTTTTCCTCTATATTTTAAAGGTCAAAATTTACTTTAAATGCTCATCTAATAGTTTAAATAAAGTATAATTTAAATATTATGTATCCTAAAAAGGCAATATGACTTATTTATAAAAATATATTGATATTTTTGTTCGGCCATTTTATGGTCAGTTTCTTTCTCAAGTTTCCTTGTGTGATAAATTTATTGATTTCCTTTTTCAAAAAGGTAAGGCCATTTCACCTAAA
>CAYLSF010000665.1:0-4703 GCA_964385675.1 uncultured Saprospiraceae bacterium | reverse complement strand
AAGCATTGGGCGAAATAGCCAATAAGGATAAAGATGAAAGCGTACGAATAGCCGCCGTCTATGCTTTAGGTCAATCTTATCATGAAAAAGCAACTGACCATATTATCAAAGCATTTCGAAATGATGATGCTACAGGTAATAACCGTTTGAATAGTACCGTCCTTGAGGCGATTGGCAAATGTGCTACTGCCGATAAATTAGACTTGTTGATTAAACCAACAAATTATAGTAACAAAGATACGCTACTTTTAGAAGGACAATGCTGGGGCGTTTATCGTTTTGCTTTGCGTGATATTACCAATACTAGTGGCACACAAAAAATGATAGACTACATCACCGATAAAAAAACACCAAATAGTGTTAGACTCATCGCTGCGAACTATCTTAGTCGAGCAAAAATTGATTTAGATGCACACCAAGAAAAGCTTTTACAAGTTATTCGCGAAGAGAAAGATAATTTAATAAAAGCGAACCTCGCACGCGCAATGCGTAAAGTTTATGACGAAGACTTTGGTGTAATGGCTGCTTTGAAACTACAATTTGCACAGTCACCTGATTATAGAGTGAAGGTGAATATTTTGAATATTTTAAAAACCTACGAATATGACCAAGTCGCCGAAGTATTCTTCAATGCTTTGAAAGATAAAAATGCACATGTCCAACTCGCTGCAATGGATTATTTTAATACACAAGGAAAACGTGCTGATGTAGATAGATACTATGAAATCGGAGGCGATAGTTCATTGACAGATTGGCGTTTACAAATCAATATGATAGGTGCAGCACTCGCTAATGTGAGTTATACAAGAGGTGCATTGCGTACCGAAATGAATGAAAGATTACAAAATATATACAACACTTCTAAAAATCCTTATAAAAAAGGTCTGGCTCTTAATGCGCTGGCAGGCTTTGCAGTCAACTATAAATTCATCATTGATGAGCTTCAAAATGAAAAAAATCATCCTTATGTTAGAACACAAGCTTTAGAAGCTCTGGTAAAAGTCCGTTCTAATCCTAAACTACAAGCCATTTTTGGAGAATACTATTCTGGTGTTGCAGCTACTATTCGCAATGGTTTCAAAAGTGCTGTTGCTAGTGGCGATGTTGGACTAGCAGCGGCTGGTGCGACAGCTATCCGAACACCTAAATTTCGATACAACGTAGTTTTAAAATATGATTATGATTTTCTAAAAGAAGCACAACCTCAATACCAAAATCCAAAAGGTATGGAGGCATATTACGAAATTCAGAAAACGATTGATTATATAGAAGGGAAACCGTCTACTACATTGTCAAAACCAGAATACAATCATCCGATTAACTGGGGCGTAATCAAAGATATTTCACCTAAGACTGTCGCTACTTTCTCTACAGATAAGGGCGACTTCTCAATGCAGTTTTTCTATAAAGATGCACCAGGATCGGTTGCGAATTTTATCAAACTAGCTAATGATGGTTTTTTTGATGGAAAAACGTTTCATCGCGTGATTGGCAATTTTGTAGCACAAGGTGGTTGTCCGCGTGGAGATGGTTACGGCGCTTTAGAGTATTCTATTCGCTCGGAACTAGCAGATTTGAAATATGATGCAGCAGGCTATGTCGGAATGGCATCTGCAGGAAAGGATACTGAAGGTGTTCAATTTTTTATTACACACGCGCCTACACCTCACTTGGATGGCAAATATACTATTTTTGCAAAAGTGACTAAGGGTATGGATATCGTTCAAGAATTGCTAGTTGGTGATAAAATCAATAAAGTCACTGTTGGAAATGGAGCACCAAAACAAGTTCAATAAAATCATAATTCAAAAGATCAATTTTTATAAATAGATAATTGAGCTACGATTTTACTTTGAAACTAGAGATATGCAAGATTTTGGTTTCGTTAATTCGCCTCATAATGAGATAGTACAGCCCTGGTTTTAAAAATAATAATGTATCGAAACTGAGATGATATGTATTATCTTTTGGAATAACATCTATTAGTTGATTAAAGAGAGAGTAATCGTTTTCAATCTCAGGCGTGCGATTGGAGTAGATAATAAGCTCAATAGCTGATGTGACATTGGTAGTTCTTTCTATTTTTATGGTAATGTTGGCAGCATTTTGAACAATCATATCTTCAAAAGGCGTTGAAATAGTCAATGTATCGTAAATATTTGTAAATCGGAATTTATCTTGGATGATATTTTCGAGTAAGGATTGGGTGTATAATTAGCAGTATAATCGAGTACGTTTAACTTTGTTTTCCTGAAAAATGGAAAAGTAAAAGAAGACTTTATAACGAAAGAATGTCTTGACGAAATGAAACTTTCTAAAAAAGAACGAATAGCATACCAAAAGTATTTGGATGAACTAAGTGAGATAGCTAGTAGAAATCATACTAAAGATGCTGATGCAAAAAAAATTGATTGAACAAGGAATTGATAGACGTAATCTTGAAATTGCTAAGACAATGAAGCAAGAAGGAGAATAAATAGATAAGATTATAAAATACACGGGATTAACAGAAAAGTAAATAGAGAAAATATAATAAGCCTGTGTCCAACAATCGTAGCAGCTTCCTTCCGATAGTTATTAGGATCGGCATGAATACCTTCACCATCATTGCTGCTTGGGACGTTGGCAGCAACCAAAGAAAAATAAATTACCCATGAGGAAAGCTAACATAAATCTATGAAATTGTTATACTTGTCAGCGAAAGGGTTAAGTGCCAGCTAAAATGCACCTTTACTTTTGTCGTATCAATTTGAAACAAAATAGAATTAAAATGGCAAATAAAAATGTAATTTGGTGTGATAAAGAAACACTTTCTAAAGACATAAGTAGCAAAACTTATATTGTAACAGGTGCAAACTCAGGCGTAGGATTAGAAACGACTCGTCAATTAGTAAAGCAAGGTGGACACGTTATTATGGCTTGTAGAAGAGTAGAAGCCGGTGAAGCAGAAGCAAAATCATTTGCAGGATTGCAAGGAAGTTGTGAAGTCATGTATTGTGATTTAGCGAATTTACAATCAGTACGTGACTTTGTAGATTCTTTTAAAAAGAAATATGACCATTTAGATGGATTGGCTTGTAACGCAGGTTTGGTTGTTATGGGCAATGAAGCAAAATACACAAAAGATAATATTGAATTAACCATCGGAGTAAGTTATTTTGGGCATTTTTTACTGACAGAACTATTGTTAGATGTTCTTCAAAAATCTGATGATGCTCGTTATGTGATTTTGTCATCAGTCGTTCATGCTAATAGTCCGAAGAAAAGATACAAAGTAAATTTCGATGATATTAATTGGAAAAATAGAAAATATAGTGCTTTTGATGCTTATGGAGAAGCTAAAGTAGCAACAGTATTGTACGCAATGGAGTTAGCAGATAGACTAAAAAATACAAAGATTTCTTTCTTCTCAGTTCATCCTGGTTGGGCAAGGTCTAATTTTGGAAAAGGTGGTGGTTTTTTTATGGATTTAATTTTGAAAATTGCACAGCCGCTTACTCGTTCGATGTCTAATAGCAATGAAGAAAGTTCTCAAGCCTCTTTACATTGTTTACTTTCTGATGATGCACCAAATCATTCAGGCAAATACTTTAGCCAACATTCTGTACTGTATCAAGATAAAGAATGTAGAAAGGGTGGTTTTCCTATGGAAACACCTAATCCGAATGCTAAAGACATGACACAAGCCAAAGAATTGGTTAAAATTAGTTATGAGATGGTTGGGTTAAATAACATAGTTTGAAATAAAATATTTGAATTTTTAAGCCTATGGATAATATCTTGAACATTAAAAGTATCACTCAGTTTCATCAATTGTTGAACTTGCCAGCGCCTCAACATCCTTTGATTACATTTCATCGTGACAATAGTAAGGAAACTAATTATGAATTAGATGATAAATTCTTCGGAATGCGATTTACAACTGATATGTACACTATTATGTATAAAGATAGTGTAAGCGGTTCATTGGGTTATGGTCGCAATTCTTATGATTTTCAACATGGAACGTTAGTTTTTATTGCACCTAAACAAGTTATCACTTCACCATCAAAAGAAATATTGCAGCAAAGCAAAGGTTGGTCATTAATGTTTCATCCCGATTTAATTCGCAAATCGTCTTTAGGTGAAAACATAGATGATTATAGATTTTTTTCCTATAACGTCAATGAAGCTTTGCATCTATCAAATAAAGAAAAAAACTTCATTTTTGAAATGATGAAACAAATTGAAGAAGAATATAGTCAAAATATTGATAAACACAGCCAGCGATTAATTATTTCAAATTTGGAATTATTATTAAACTATTGCACTCGTTTTTATGACCGACAGTTTTATACGCGTACTAATTTGAATAAGGATTTTATTACTCAATTTGAACATCAGTTAAGAGCTTATTTCAATTCAGATAAGCCAGTAGAATTGGGTGTACCTACAGTTGATTATTTTGGAAGAAAATTAAATATGTCGGGAAACTATCTTAGTGATTTATTAAAAAAGGAAACAGGAAAAAGTATAAAATCTCATATCAACGAAATGATAGTTGATAAGTCTAAGGTGATTTTACTCAATTCAAACGCTTCAGTAAGTGAAATTGCTTATGGATTAGGCTTCGAGTATCCACAAAGTTTTACAAGGTTATTTAAGAAAAAAACAGGAATAAGCCCTTTAGAATATCGAAATTTGAATTGAAACCTAAATAAGGT
>CAYLSF010000664.1:0-4708 GCA_964385675.1 uncultured Saprospiraceae bacterium | reverse complement strand
TATAAATATCCTTATGATAAACATTAATTTATGTTTATCTTGGCGTACCTATTGCTCTTAACTGCTCTCTTCTTTATTTGATAAGATTTATATAAAAGTTGTTTATGTCATTTTGGACTAGTCGGACTAGTCCAAAATGACTGACAGTTTTAATCCTATAAAACTTTGTGTTACAGTGCTTAAAACCATCACTTATTTAATACTTCGACCACTAGTTGTTTTTTATGTTGAAACAGACCAATTTATTGTATGACAACTATCCGATAAGTCATACCACTACCATCAGGGTTTTGGCTACCACCATCCGTATTTCTAAATCTTACGCTTACTGTATTAGTTGAACTTACCCAAGCTTGTGCGATGACAATCTGACTTTGTAATTGCCCACTTGTAGAAACATAAACGACACCGTCTGTTGAAGCCCCGCTGACAGTAAAAGTCTCAATTTGACTACTATTTCCACTAATGTTACCAATATTTCTACTTTCGGAGTGTTTGATAATGCCAGAAATGGCTGATGTGTTTCCTATTTTTAAAGTACCAGAAACGGTTGCGTTACCGCTATTATCTATCGAAATGCCTTCGTTTCCACCATCATTAGAAAGGTAGTTGCCGTTGAGTTGGATATTTTCGGAAAAATCACCTTGAGTTGACCAGGAGGCTGTTCCACTGCCGTTAGTAGTTAAGATTTGATTGGCAGTACCATCTGTGTTCGGTAACGTATAACTATCACTGATTTTCACATTTTTCATTCCATCTAAGGTTAGTGCATTATTTCCATTTACATTGAATGTCATTTTATAATCGGAAGCAACTGCATTGAAGCTTGAAGGTAAAATATTCTTAATTTCATTCTTTATGGTATTACCGCTGATATAGGTATTGCTATTGAATACTAAGTCAATATCGCTTCCTGAAAGTCCACGTGCTGCTACAGTGAACTTGCTATTTTCCATTTTGAATTGCTCGTTTCCACCAATATCAAAGCGAATAATGTCTTCATCAGTATTTTTTTCTACTTGGATTTTGGTATCAAAATCTGCATCTTGAATAATAGTTGTATTCGTCCATGTTAGATTACCACTTCCGTCTGTTTGTAAAAATTGTCCATACAAGCCATCAGTAGTTGGAAGTGAAAAAGCATTGTTGATATTCAAAGTACCATTGATACGAACTAAGTCATTGTCAAATTCGCCATAGATAAGTGGAGAGGTAGAATTAGAGTTTTCAATATAAAGTCTATTGCTGCCTGTTTCGTTAAATCCTGCTTCGCTACCAATAAAGACATTATAACTTCCTTGTATATTTAGACCTGCTTGTGCACCAAGTACAACATTTCGACTAGCATTATAAGAAGCTGAACCTTCACCAGCTTCATGTCCTAGATAAACATTATAAGTACCTGTTTTTTGAAATTTACCAGCTTCGTATCCAACTCCAATATTTCCGCCACCTGTTGTTGTTAATAATGCTCTTGCACCTAATGCTGTATTGGCAAAACCGTTTGTTTGGTCTCTCAGTGCTTCAAAACCAATTGCTGTTACACTAGAAGTTGTGTTATTAGATGCAGCTTTTGCACCGATTACTGTATTTGCAGAAGCATCGGTACTAGAATTATTCATAGCTTGAAAACCAATAGTGACATTATTATCACCAGTAGTGATTTCTTTTGCTGCAAAATCACCAATTGCTACATTCTGGTTCGCTGTTAAATCATCATTTAATCCTGCTTCCTGACCGACAAAGACACTGTTTCCTGTATTATAGGTTTGTAATCTTCCAGTGTTCATCGTAAAATATTCGTTTCCACCAATATCAAAACGAATAATATCTTCATCTGAACTTTCTTCAACTTGTATTTTGGTATCATTATCAGCGTCCTGAACAATAGCTGGAGTAATGGTAGATGAAATATTTGTCCAAGAAAGTGTACCGCTTCCATCTGTTTGTAATACCTCTCCATTTGTGCCATCGGTGGTTGGAAAAGAAAAAGCATTATTGATATTCAAAGTACCGTTGATACGAAGTAAGTCATTATCAAATTCACCGTAAATTAATGGACTAGTAGCAGAAGAGTTTTCAATGTAAAGTTTATTACTACCTGTTTCATTTTTTCCTGCATTGTAACCTAAAAATATATTACCATCAGCCTGATTGTTTTGACCTGCTTCATATCCTATCATTACATTATTCGCTTTATCATGTAAAGCTGTTCCTACACCTGCATTTCGACCTATAAAGACATTAAAATCTCCTGCTTGATTATATTGTCCTGAACGACTTCCTAAAGCAACATTGGCTTCTCCAGTTGTGTTTTCTTCAAGCGAAAACACTCCCATTGCGTTATTATATTTACCTGTGGTGTTATTTTTTAATGCTGCTTTACCAATCGCATTATTAGATACTCCTGTTGTATTATTTTCAAGTGCCAGATAACCCAGCACGGAATTAAATGCACCATTTGTATTACTCGAAAAAGCTAATTGACCAACTACTGTATTATGCCTCTCAATAGAATTGTCGGTTAATATACCTGCATTATTCCCTATAAAGAGATTACCTTGTGAATTCAATATATTAATCAATGGAAGGCTCTCATTACTCTTTTCAATGGTAAAGTATTCTATTCCTCCAATATCTATTCTGATAATATCTTCATCAGAACCTTCTTCAACTTGTATTTTGGTGTCATTATCTGCGTCTTGAATAATTGTTGTTTTATCATTATCATAAACAGATAAATCAACTGAGCCACCATTTGTTAAACTTAATGAGTTCGTTACTAATGAAAGCATTTGATTATCATTATCTGTTAAAGTTGTCCAAGAAAGGCTTCCACTTCCATCTGTTTGTAAGACTTGATTAGTTATACCATCAGTAGTTGGAAAAGAAAAAGCATTATTGATATTCAAAGTGCCATTAATGCGGAACAATCTAGTATCAAACTCTCCGTAAACTAAGGGCGTGCCCAAATCATTATGAATATGTAGTCTATTTCCAGCCGTCTCCTGAGTGCCTACTTTATTACCAATAAATACATTTTTATCTCCTCCCATCAGATTACCTGCTAAATTTCCAATCACCACACTGTTCGATGAGTTTGAATTTTTACCTGCATCCCTTCCAATAAAAGTATTTCCACCAGCAGTAGTGAGCTGAGAACCAGCCGATCTACCCAACAATACGTTGGAAGATCCCGTTGTTAAATTTTCTCCTGCTTGTTGCCCAATCACTACATTAATAGATCCTGTAGTTAAGTTTTCACCTGCAAAATCTCCGATAATAGTATTCCTACCATTTGTATTACTACTATTGATAGCAGTTATGATATTTTTACCTGCACTTTGTCCAATGAGGATATTAGAACCGTTATTTAAAATATCAAGTCTAGCAATATTATCACTATTACTTCTTATAGTTATCCTTTCTGTTCCGCCTATATCAAATCGGATAATATCTTCGTCTGAATTTTCTTCTACTTGAATTTTGGTGTCGTTGTCTGCGTCTTGTATAAGTGCCGCAGCACCAGCGTTGGCAATAGTTGACCAAGAAAGATTGCCGTTTCCATCGGTTACCAAAACTTGACTTGCTGAACCATCAGCAGTTGGAAAAGAAAAAGCATTATTGATATTGAGTATTCCATTGATACGCAATAAATCATTATCAAACTCTCCATAAAGCAATGGTGTAGAAGAATTAGAACTTTCGATGTAGAGTTTGTTACTGCCTGTTTCATTGTAGCCTGCTCGATACCCCAAGAATAGATTATTGCTGCCTGTCGCATTGGATCTGCCAGCGTGAACGCCAAGTGCTACATTATTAGAACCTGATTCATTATTATACCCAGCACCATATCCTAAATAAACATTGTTATTACTGGTTTTATTGGAGTAGCCTGCCTCATACCCTAAAAATGAGTTAAATTCTCCGCTCGTATTTTCTTTACCCGCATCATAACCAATAAAAATATTTCCATCTGCACCTATGTTACTACTACCTGCGGCATAGCCTACAAATATATTATAATCACCTCCTGTATTGTCTTTCCCTGCGTCAGAGCCTAGAAATATATTTTCATATCCATCTGTATTAGAGAAACCAGCATTATGTCCTATAAATGTATTTTCCTCTCCAGTTGTATTAGAAAACCCAGCACTTGCTCCAAAAAAAGTATTTTTATATCCAGTTGTATTTGTCTGTCCTGCCCCATACCCAAAGAAACTATTAAATCGTCCTTTAGTTGATGATGAAACATTAGGTTCGTTTACAATACCTGAATTATACCCCAAAAAAGTATTCTGATAATTACTAGGTAAGTTTAAAAGTGTTTCACTAAAAGCATTTTGCTTAATCACTAAACGCTCAGTTCCTTCTATATCAAATCGAATTTTATCGTCGTCTGTACCTTCTTCTACCTGTATTTTGGTGTCGCTATCTGTATCTGCTACCGTTGTGGTATTTCCACTGACTAATTCTTCCCAATTCATACCATTATAAAACCAAAAACTACCCGTATCTGTATCAAAAACCAATAAAGCAGTTGCCGCAGTATTGCCTAATGTCATACGCTGTGTAGTCGTCATTCTAGGTATTAAAATTCCTTTATCTGTACTTTTGACGTCCAGTATAGCCGAATTATCTGGATCTGTTCCATCCGTGTTGATTCCGACTTGAGCGTTTGATAAGTAGTAGGTAGAAAATAGTAAGT
>CAYLSF010000663.1:0-4713 GCA_964385675.1 uncultured Saprospiraceae bacterium | reverse complement strand
AATTATATTTTTAAAAGATGTAATTTATAATGGTATTAAAATATTTTTATATATGAAAATGTTTTAATTTTTGATACCAAAACTGTTACCTTTGCAACATAGGAGGGTCAAAACAATAACTATTTGATATACAGGTTTTAATTAAGGTTTTTACTGGATATTTTTTGATTGTTAATGCACTTTATTTTTATATCATTGTCACATAAATTGACTTTGTACTTTAGAGACCAATCCTTTAAAAACATAAATTGTACTTGTAACTAGAAAGAGGTATTTGATCTTAGTTAAACTAAGATTCCATAATTAACATTTAGAACGATCAATTTTAAAAAAATTCCTACAGCAATGAAATTTACTTATAACACACTATTTGCATCTATTTTTGCAATGAGTCTAGTGTTCAGTAGTTGTGAAGTATTATCTCCATTACTTAAGGGCAAATCAAAGTCTGAAACTACTGCATCCACATCTACAACGGACGAATTACCACAACCGAAGAAAATATACAAAGGTTTCAAAATTCCATCAGGACCGATGGATACAGAAGAAATTTTGATTGCCCAAGCTAAAGCTGCTGCAGCAAGTCAAGCTAAAAGGAGAGTTGACTTGCTGAAGAAGAAGAAGATGGAAATGATGAAGGCTACAGGAAACGGGCAAATGCTGACTATTGAAGAAATAGAGGCACAGCAAGCTAAAGAGGCTGCAAAGAAAGTATTGGAACGTAGAAAGCGAATTAAAGCGAATCGCTTGAAAGTAGAGAAGCAGAAAGAAGAGCAAATGTTAGCGAAACTAGAAGCTAAGCGTCAAAAAGAGGAGTTAGAGAAGCAACGATTAAAAGAAGCGTATGAGCGTCAGCAAGCCTTAGAATTACAAAAGCAAAAAGAAGCCGCATTAGCTGCCGCAGAGAAAGCAGAAGCGGATAGAATCGCTAAAGAGAAAGCTGAACAGGAAAAAGCGGATAGAATAGCAAAGCAAAAGGAACTAGTCGCTCAACAAATGTTAGCAGCAAAGCAAAAGGCGGATAAGGAAGAAGCAGATAGAATTGCTAAGGAAAAGAAAGCAGTAGAGGAAGCAGAGGCTAAGCGATTAATAGCTGAAAAGGCAAAAGCTGATAAGGAAGCTGCTGATAGAATTGCAAAACGCCAAAAAGAGGAAGAAGCTAATCGTCTTTTAGCTGAAAAACAAAAAGAATTAGAAGATAAAGCAGCAGCTAAAAAAGCAGCACTTTTAGCGGTAAAACAATTAGAAAAGGATAATGAAACCTTAGCTAATGTAGATGTAAAAACCAAAGCAACAAAGAAGAAGGTAGTCGAAACAGGTAAAGAGAAGGCAATGCGTATGGCTCGTGAGAAATTGCTAATGGAAAGAGAAGGTAAAGATTACACGATGACTAATCGTAAGCCATCTAAAGAGATCGTGCCACCTACCAATACAGTGTCAAATGAAGAAGAAAATGTAGAAATTGTCAATACAGCTAGAGGATTGAGTAAAGAGAAAATTAGTCATACGAACTCTTTACCTATTAAAACAAATATCAATCAGCCAAAGATTGATTTTGCAGAAGCACCAATGACAGCAGTTGCACCTCCAAAACCTAAAGGTGCTAAATTGCCATCTGACTTAATTGCGACAAAGAGAGTTGTGAAAAAGAAAGCTATTTTGGAGGAAGTAACTAAGATGGATTTACCATCGAATACTTTAAAGGATTATTACTTCCCTGTTGAAAATTTAGAAAATGCAAAAGCATATCGCTATATCGCAGAAGGTGATTTTCCAGATACTACATACTGGTTAATGAAGGCTTTAACCTTTAATGGTAAAAACTTTTTAATTACAGAAACTTACGATTCTAAATTTCAATTAAAGCAATCTATCAAAGAAATGGTGAATGAAAATGGTGTTTTCTTGATGGATTATACCAGTTATGAAATTGATGGGTTAGGTGAAATCAATAATGTAATTGCAGGGGTAGATGATGATGAAAGTTTCAAGTGGAAAATGGAAAAAGGCGATAAGATTGCAATGAGTTTAAATTATAATAGTAGTCTTTATCCTAACTACGATATTACAACTTATAGAGAACGTACTTTTGTTAATGAATCTGAAAGTGTAATTTTTGATGGTCAGGCGTTGAGAACGGTTATGTTTGAAGATAAAGAAACAGCTATCTTCACAGATAATAAAGATGAGCAAGAAACGTATGCTTCTACTTATTTTAATCAGTATGCAGAAGGAATTGGATTAGTAAAATATGTGGTGAATAAAAATTCAAAAGACAATAGTGAGTTCAAAACTTATAAGTTGAACAAAATTATGTCTTACGATGAGTGGCAAACCATTCATAAGCCACACCAAAGAAGATAATAGATCGTTCTAATGTTATATAAACATTGCTAAGGCTGCTCCATAGTGAGTAGCCTTTTTTATTACAGGAAATTATAAAACATTCATTTCAGTTCCACCCATTATAAGACAATCCACTTACCATCATTATTCGCACTCTCATAAATAGCAGTAATCAATTGAACCGACTTCATTGCTTCTACTCCAGAAATTAAAGGCGTTTTTCCTGTTTCTAAAGCTTGAATGACATTTTCAAAATTTCGTTGATGTCCAATATTATTAATCGCATTTGGATCATTCGCACCTAATCCAACTACTGCACCTTGCATTAAGTTTTGTTGTACAAAATCATCTTGTGCATCGGCTGTTTTGAAATCCCAAATTCTAAAAACTTCATCGCTGATAAAGACAGAACCTTCATTGCCACACAATTGAATTTCAGCAGGATGTCCTGTGGATGACCAACAAGACGTTGAGCCTTGAATAACGCCTCTTGCTCCATTTTCAAATTCTAAAATGGCGACTGCCGTATCTTCTACCTCTATATTTTCGTGTGTTAAAGTCGCCATGGTAGCAGATACTCTTTTCACCTTACCCACCAAATATAATAATAAATCAATGGTGTGAATCCCTTGATTCATCAATGCCCCTCCCCCATCTAAAGTCATTGTCCCTCGCCATGCTGCGGAGTCGTAATAAGCTTGTGTTCTAAACCATTTAATTTGTGCATCACACAACGCTAATGTACCAAATCGTCCTTTTTCAATAGCTTGTTTTAGTTGCTCTACCGCAGGGTTAAACCGCCGATTAAAAATCCCAGATAATAACACACCTTCCTCATTCGCTACATCAATCATCTGTTGCACTCTTTCAGGCGTTACTTCCATCGGCTTTTCACAAATGATATGTTTTTTAGCTTTTGCAGCCGCTATAGTCGGTTTTAAATGAGCCCCCGATGGTGTCGCTATCGTTACAATATCTATAGTATCATCGGCTAGTAATTCCTCCAAATTATGGTAAGCTTTGCAGTTAAATTGCGCTCCGAGTTGTTTGGCTTTTTCGGGGTTTCTGGCATAGATTGCTCCGAGTTGAGCGTTATCCATCGCTTGTATGGTTTCAGCGTGCCGTTTGGCAATCATTCCACCGCCTATTATTCCGAATGTAAACATTCTCTGAATGGTAAATATTAAATATTGAATATCCAATATCGAATTTATAATTGCTTTAATACTTCTTCGGTTCGATATTTAGTATTCGATATTCTTCGGTTCAAAAATCATTTTTTCTTAAAAATCCAACTATTCCAACTAACATCAATCCTGTTAACCCTACAATACCAATTAAACCAAAATAATGTTGATATGGCTCAGCACTTTGGTATTTTCCTACCAATGCCCAATAAGACGCAAAGAAGGCAATGCTTGTAGCTATAAGCATTAAGATATTAACAAGGGTTCGATTTTTTGGTAATTCTTCGTCCAATGCTTTTTTAGAATTCATTAATAATAAAAATATCAAATAGGCAATGGGTAGTAAGGTGGTCGCAATGACAGAAGCGGGAACAACCAATGCCGTTTTTACTGTACCTGCCCATATAATTGGCGATAATAACCCTGTCAACGCAGGAATGGATGCTCCAATAAAAAACAACCGTCGTTGACCAGGCTGTCCGAGGGCTTCGCTAATGGCAAAACCATTCATCATCATGTGAACGAGCATTGTACTTAATGCCATGGCTAAAATGCCAATTCCAAAAATAAATTGCGACCAATTCCCTAAAAATGGAATCATTGCTTTCGCTAAATCATTGGCGTTTCGCTTGGCAAGCATGACGCTTAAATCTTTATCGACTTGAGGAATAGCAGCACGAAATTCTGCTTTTTTTGTATCGTCAAATGTTTGAAAAGCAGGAAATTCTGCGGCTAGTCGTTTATCCAATACTCCATGATAGGCTACTTCATTGACAATGCCATCTTTTTTGGCATGAAATTGTGAAGCCGTTGAAATAATCAAAAAAGAGGCTCCTAAGATAAAAGGGATAAATAAGCCCAACACCAAATCATATCTGGATAATTCTCGATGCGATTTATTCCAATTTTTCTTTTGTAAAGAATAGGGCAATAAGAAAGTCATATTGATACCCACCGCCGTTCCAAATGCTCCTATAATAATATTTCGTTGGCTATTGGAAATATATTCTTCCCAAAAGGGTCGATAATCTCCCGTTTCATCTAAGTAGGAATCATAAGAATCAACAGGATTAAAAAGGGCAGAAAAGTCAGGGACTAATCCTGTAAATAACGCACTCCAATCAATCGCCCCATTCATGCCTAAAGTAATCACCACACCCATAAAGGACAACACAATAAT
>CAYLSF010000662.1:0-4714 GCA_964385675.1 uncultured Saprospiraceae bacterium | reverse complement strand
GAAGAGAATATTAAGGAGAATGGTCAAGAAAAAGATATGATTGGGGTGTACTGGGATTATGCTACCTATTACTATAAATTAGAACAAATAGATAAATCTATAGAGCAGGATATCAAAACCTTAGAGCTTTCTAGAAAATACAAGGCTTCTGATGATGTAATTGCTCAATTACTCAATAATATAGGGGCATCATTACAAGCGAACGGACAACCTCTAGAAGCGTTATCTTATTTTAGGGAGAGTTTGGAACTAGTTACTTCTACTAATGCCAAAGCAAATATGTTTTTCAATATTGGCGTCATTTATATCTATGATTTAGAAAAATATGATAGTGCTTCAATTTATTTGGATAAGGCAGATGTACTATATAAACAAGAAAATATAAAAGATGGTATAGCGAATGTTTTAGTAGAGAAAGCAGTCATATATGGGCATGATAAAAAGTTTGAAGCTGCCAATAGGTTATATAAGCAAGCACTCAAAATTTGTTTGGATAATGAATTAAACTATCATCTCCTAGGAATATACAATGCACTTGCTGATCATTACGTGCTACAAGAAAAATATTTATTAGCAATTGAGTACGGTAAAAAAGGAATTGAAGAATCTAAACGGCAAAATAACCTTCAATATCTAGAATCTATCTATGAAACGTTGGATAATGCCTATAGCAAGGTAGGAGATTATAAGAATGCACATGACTTTAGAGGAAAGTTGATGACTTATCAAGATAGCCTCAAGAATGTGGAGATAAAAAGTAGAGCAACTGCTCTGGAAACGAAATATGAGGTAAAGCAAAAAGAAGCCGAGAATAATTTATTAAAATTGGATTTAGAGAATCGGCAAAGAGTTTCGATAGCCTTAATAATTGCGTTGCTTTTTGCAGTAGCAGGAGGTATTGCTATTTTCCGCTCTAGCCAACAGCGTAAGCGGTACAATAAGTTGTTAGAAGAACGAGTAGCGGAGCGTACTCAAGCCTTAGAAGTTGCTAATCAAAATTTACAACAGGCTAATTATGAATTACGTACCTTTAATTATATCGCTTCTCATGATATTAAAGAGCCTATTCGGGTAATCGCGGGATATGCTAGCCTAATCTTCAGGCAATTACCTAATGACTTAAAAGAAAATTTAGGAGAATATTTTAACACCATTAAACAGAGTACCACACAATTGTATAATTTGATTGAAGACTTTGCCTCTTACTCTTCATTGTCTAGAGAAGAATCCGTCGAACTACAATCAATTGATTTAGAAGAATTAGTAAACCATGTAACTAGTGCTATACAAGAAAGCATTACTAAATACAATGGTCAAGTAGAAACCATAAATTTACCCACCATACAGTCAAATAGTTCTTTATTATTTACAGCTTTAAAAAATTTAATTGAAAATGGATTAAAATATAATCAATCTAAAGTTCCATCCATTAAAATCACCTATCAGCAATCAGAAAAATATCATCAACTCATCGTAAAAGATAATGGGATAGGTATCAAAGAGAAATATCATAGTCAGATTTTTGAAATGTTTAAACGCTTACATAGTCGTGGCGAGTATGAAGGATCGGGTATAGGACTGGCAATTGTGAAATTATGTATGGATAAGTTAGACGGTATAATTGAACTAGAAAGTAAAATAGAAGAAGGTAGCACCTTTAAGATTTTATTACCTAAATAGATGACTACTATTATACTCCAATAATCGCTATTGCATTGAATGATAATCCTCAAAGTTCATGAAACTATCATTATATCATTTTTAAGTTAATCATGGTTCTATTATTTTGTTGATGTGTTATTTGTGTTTCTTGATTTTTCTCAAAAACAGATGTATCATGTCCATTAAATTCATTGAAAGCTAAGTATCATAAGGGGTTTCTCATAAAAAATATTTTAAACCACAAAGACACAAAAGACCACAAAGGAAGTAAACAAAGAAATATTAGTTTAATCAAAGTATCACTTTTTTGAAGATAGTCTGTGTGTTCTTTGTTTCTTTGTGGTTCAAAATTTAAAGGTTTTTTAATCCATCAAAAGTATAAACTACTTTTATGTGAAAATGATACACCTCAATATGAGTGAATTAAATTAACTACCCACTGCTAACCGAAGCCTATCAAACCAAAAATACTGAATTACCCCTCTAATGAGCATAAACGATACAAACACAAACCAAAGAATATGATTTGGAGGATAGGTGGTAAAATGCATTAAGGCATAAAAACTAAGTAAGAAAAACGAGGTAGATAAAAACATGGTGTCTCGCATCGCTTTTGAAGCAGTAAATCCAATAAAAATTCCATCCCAAATGAAAGAGGCGACCGCTAATAAAGGTAATAGAATCACCCAAATCAAATAAGATTCTGCAGCTTGGATAATGTCTAATTTATCAGAAAAGATAAATAATAAATCCGTTCCAAATACTGCAAATACGATACAGTACACAACGGCTAAACCAAATCCCCAATAAAAGGAATAGCGAATAGATTGTTTAAGATTAGTATTGTCTTTAGCCCCTACATATTTTCCAACCAAACTCTCCGAAGCATAAGCAAAACCATCAATTCCATAAGAAACCCAACTAAAGAACTGTAGTAAGACACTATTGACTGCTAAGATTAAATCACCTTGCAAAGCAGATTGATTTTGGAAAAAGGCAATGACAAATAGCAAGCAGAAGGTACGAATAAAAATATCTCGATTGAGTAAAAAGAAAGATTGTAAAGCATTCCAATTTTGTAAGGCTTTAGAAGAGAAATATTGCCAAAAAGAACGATACCGATACCACCATAAAATACAAGCTAAAATCAATCCACTGTATTGTGCAATCACAGTTCCTAAGGCTACACCATCAGCAGCCATCCCAAAATGATAGACAAAAATATAACTCCCGATGATATTGACGACATTGATAAAGATGGTTAGAATAAGTGGATAAATCGTGTTTTGCATTCCAAAAAACCAACCCATAAACGCATATAACGCTAAAGTCGCAGGAGCATCCCAAATTCTAATTTGACAATACGTCCAAACTAAAGTTTCTACCTTATCGCTACCTTCAAGTAAGGATAAACCAACATAGAAAATAGGATATTGTAATAATAGAATGAGTACGGAAGATAGGATCGCAAAAATCAACGCTCGCCCCAATATCTCGATAATGGTCGTATTGGATTTTGCACCATACGCTTGTGCCGTCAACCCCGTTGTTCCCATGCGTAGAAATCCAAAACTCCAATAGACAAAGTTGAAAATTACCGCTCCTAATGCAATTGCACCAATATAAGCCGCATCTTCTTGTCGCCCCATTAAAGCAATATCTACTGTGCTAAGTAGCGGAATGGATAGATTACTTAAAATATTAGGAATGGCAAGCCGAAGAATTTCTCGGTTCATGTTCTTTTACTGTTTTATTGTTGTATTGTCTTACTGCTATATTGAATATTTGAACAGTAAGACAATACGGCAATATAACAATAAAACAGTAAGTTGACTACTGCGGTGCAGGCATACTTTCCGTAGATTTGGTCATGACTTTAAAAACGACTGTATTTTCTACCACTTTCTCTACAGGCTGATAATGTAGGATAAATCGCTTATTTTTTACTTTATAATAATCATCCATAAATTGAATGACTTTATCCCCTCTTTTATAGGCTAAGGACTCCCCAACTGTTTTTGAATTGGCAACGACCACGACTTTTATGGCAGGATACATTCTAAGTATCATAGCTAAATGATGTAATTGAGCATACATCTCTTCTGTAATGGTTGTGCTTCCATACTCAAATTGAATCACAGGCAAGGTTGGTACCATTTCAGCGAGTACAGCATTGATTTCACCATTTTTAGGTTCTTTATCTTCCGCATCAGGGTTATTATTTTTCTTTTTGACAATGTATTCTGTATCAGGCGAAATCATTTCACCATATTTATTAACCAATACATTCATTGGTGTATTCCGTTCTCTATCAATCAAATCTGGCACACCATCTTTATCTAAATCTTTGAAACGGTGACGCACTCGCTCACGGATTTTTACATAGCCTTTCACTTTAGGTTGTGCAGGGCGTTTTTTCTTCTTGATTTTGGGTGCTTTGACCTTTTTCGGTTTTTTCGACTTTTTCTGCTTCGGTGTCTTTTTAGGCTTAGGAGCATTGGGCATTTTATGATTCTTTTTAGGCTGCTCAAACACCAAAAGCGGCTCTTCTTCCTTTTCCTCTTCTTCAGGCTTCGTTTCTTGCTTACCACACAATTCAAACTCTTTCATCAATCGGGTGTGTATGCGTTTTCGTCGCAATTCTTTATCTGACAAGTCAACATAGGTATCAAATGCGATATTATCAATAAACTGAATACTTGTAGTCCCTACTTCTTCGAATCCGTATTCAATGGTATAATAATCTTTGGTGGAATTATAAACGATTTCTCCAAAAATATGATAATCCACATCCTGAGCCGTCAATTGATGTTTATTGCGATTATTTTCTCCTTGTTCGTCAGGTATCCAACTATTATAATCTCTACGATCCAAGACTTTAAATTTCTTTTTACAAGTTTGAATAACGGACTGAAAGTCAATGGCAATAGCTTCACTTAGTTTTTGCAACTCTTCGGTTTCTGCTGTAAATTTTGATACAAAAATCTTATCAGGCGTAGCAAAACTAGATGAAGTGACTAACAGAAAAAGTAAAGTAAATAGAAGTGATTTT
>CAYLSF010000661.1:0-4729 GCA_964385675.1 uncultured Saprospiraceae bacterium | reverse complement strand
GATTAGTTATTCGTTATCCGTTGTTGGTTATTAGATTTGCAATAACAGATAACCAAGAACTAATAACAGATAACTACACAATTAAACGTTAAAGAACCATTAAGAGACACAAGGTTTACACAGCACAAAATCTTTATCATCGTTATTGAGTTTGAAGAGTAGATTTTATTTGTTGTAGATTTTACATATCTATCATTCTTTTATAAATAAAGTCTATTATTTTTAGGAACAATTTACTTTTAAAGCGTTTCTTATTTTACCTTAATAATCAAAAGAATCAGATTTTTAAATAATTCATTTATGAAATTGGCTAATAAAATCATGACTAGAAAGATATTTGTACTATTAATTGGTTTTTTGTTTTTGATGACGCAGCAGAGTTTTGGACAAGCGACTAAAGACTATGTAGATACAACTATTGTTCAATTTTCGGGATTAGTATTATCTGGAAGTGGTAAAGACTTAGTGCCTGTTCCTTTTGCAACCGTATCTATAAAAGGGCAAGGCAGAGGTACGTATGCAAATTATAAGGGGTTTTTCTCTATTGTAGCAAATAAAGGAGATGTTGTACGGTTTTCAGGAGTTGGTTTTCGTACTAAAACTTACGTAATACCCGATACTTTAAAAAGTAGTCGCTACTCTATTGTACAATTGCTTACAGCAGATACAATTAACCTCCCTGAGACAGTGATTTTTCCATGGCCAGATAGAAATAATTTTAAGGTAGAGTTTTTAGCCATGGATGTAACGCAAGACTTAGAGGAACGAGCTAAAGAAAATCTAGCAGAGAAGCGATTAGCAGCGATACGTAAAAATACCTTAATGGATGCAAATGAAAATGCAGACTATTACCTTCGTCAACAATCAAAAAGTTATTATCACATTGGGCAGCAGCCTCCTATGAATATATTTAATCCATTAGCTTGGGCAAAATTCTTTCAGGCCTGGAAAAATGGAGACTTTAAACAAGATCTTGGTGATGATGATGAGTAAATACCATGCTTAGTTCATCTAATGAATTTGATTAAAACTTAAAAAGCGAGTGTTCGATGTAGAACACTCGCTTTTTTTATGGAATTTCTAAAAAAAATTACTTTTAACAAATATAAATTTATTTAATTTGTTAAATTTACATCATGTCACTACAAATAAAGATAACTATTGCCCTAAATAGAATTTAACCAATATAAAATTGGTTTTTTAGAAAAGTTTAGCGTTTTTTTTGGTGAACTGAAGTTCAGATACGGGAATGATGAATTTTTTTGCTAAATTCAATCATAGAAATTGTCACAGTTGCTAGAGTTACTTATTATATAAACTTGCGTCACATTTAGCGTGAACACATTGGAATTGGATATAAATTTTACTCAATACAAAAAAGGCTTTGTGTATGTAAAGCATCACAAACCTTTTAAAACCTACTTTCATAATTTGGTTTAAAACAAAAACCCACTATTATGCGTGCATTCTTAATTGGACTTCTGTGCTTAGGAGTCTATACTGTTCCTGCTCGTTATTATTATGTTTGTGAGTATCGAGACGACTGTAAAGATACAGAACAAGTCGCCAACAATGCTGCAAATGAAAATGATAATGCTGAATTACCACCTCGTCCAACCGATCTTGGGTTAAAAGATGCAGATGGAAATGATATACTGAAAGGGTATGATCATTTTGCTTGTTACAAAGGAAAATCTGATCCTGTACTATCTGCTAACAACGAAGAATATCTAAAAGGAGTAGCTAAATACTTAACAGATAATCCTGATGATCGCCTAGCTGTTACCGGATACTATTATGCAGATGAAAAATCTGATGATGATTTGATTGATAATATGGGGATAGCTCGTGCCAATAAAATCATTGATAAACTCGTAGCTATGGGATTTGATAGAGGGCGTTTTAAGCCTGATTCAAAACAACTAGAAGATGAAGACATTCTGAATCGACCTGTTTCATTTGATGTATTAGTAACAGATATGGCTGATAAAGGTGGTGAAGAGTTAGTAGAAGCAACTTATACTTTTACCCGAATGACTTTTTCAGATGTAAATTTTGATAAAGGTTCGGCTAAATTAAATCCTACTGTTCAGTTTAGTAATTATATTGATTCTGTAAAAACGTATTTATCTAAAAACCCAAACAAAAAAGTAACTGTATTTGGACATACAGATTCTGACGGTAGTGATGAATTCAATATGGGGTTAGGCATGCGTCGTTCGGCTACAGTTAGAGGCTACATGATCGACAAAGGCATAGATGGTAAGAGTATTAAAAATGAATCAGAAGGGGAGAAAAAGCCAATTGCTCCAAATGATAATGAGGAGAATATGCGTAAAAATCGCCGAGTCGAGATAGTTATTAAATAGACAAAATTAACAGGATAACATTTGAGTTATTCTTATTAGAAAAATATACTTTTTAAAAAATATTAAAACACACTTAAAATCATGTGGAATATCTTTGACTGTTTAGGAAGCGACCATAATCTTCCATTAATGTTATGGCTATTTGGAGCTTTTTTGATTGGTTTAGTAATTGGTTGGTGGTTCTGGGGAAGAGCATTATCTGCTTTAAGAATAGAATTTAATGAATTAAAAGCGAAATACGATAGCTTACTAAAAGCAAATGGTGAGCTAAAGAGTGCTATAGAGGTAAAAGAAGGCGATTTAGAAAAAATGTCTTTAGAGTTAGGTACTGCAAATACGCGTATTAAAGATATAGAGATAGAAAAAGGTGATCTACATACAGAAATGTACAAGATAAAGGATGCCTTAAAATTAGAAGAAGAAGCAAAACTAGCTTTATCAACGCAGTATGATACGCTAGATGGCGAGTTTGGTACAGCTAAAACACGGATAGGAGAATTAGAGGGAGAGATTAAAACTTTAGAAGGAATCAAAGCAAAGTTAGAAGGTGAAATTGGTGAACTGAATGCTAGTCTAGGTTCTGCAAAGAGTGACTTGGAAAGTGCAAATGTAAAGATTGGTGGTTTAGAAACTCGTGTTGGTGATTTAGAAGGGAACTTGGGAGAATTGAATACCTCTTATGGTGCTTCGATGGATGCTAAGGCTGGTTTAGAAGGAGATTTAGAAGCTGCTAAAGTTAAAATTGGCGATTTGGAAGGTCAAATTGGAGACTTACAAATCAAGATTAATGATTTAGAAGGGGTTAAAGCAAATTTAGAAGGGCAAGTAGGTGATTTAAACGCAAGTTTAGGTTCTGCTCAAAGTGATTTGGAAAGTGCGAATCTGAAAATTGGTGGTTTAGAAACACAACTAGGAGCAGGAATTAGTAGTGAAGAAAAAGCAACACTTGAGGCCGATTTGAAAAAAGCATTGGATGATGTAGAAACCTTAAATATTAACATTTCTGATTTAGAAGGTGCAAATACTGGATTAGAAGGTGATTTACGCAAGGCTAATACTCGTGTTGAAGTATTGAGAGGAAAAATAGCGGGTCTTGAAGAAGAATTGGCAGGCGTTAAAGCAGACTTAAATACTTGCAACTCTGAGAAGGCTACATTATTAGCTGCTGCTGCCGTAGAGGAAGAAGACGATGCTGTTAAAGTAGAACAAGCACAAGCGGAAGTTAAAGCTGCTATGAGTGCTATGTTAGCATCAGCCGACGAAAAAGATGATTTAAAAGTCATTAGTGGAATAGGTCCTTTCATCGAAGGTAAGTTGAATAACTTAGATATTCAGACCTATAGACAAATCAGTCAGTTTGATGATGCAATGATTAATAAAGTAACTACAGCTATTGAGTTCTTCCCTGGTCGTATTCAAAGAGATGAGTGGGTGAAACAAGCTAAAGCTCTAGTTGATGGCGGAGGTAGCTTGGCAGCTGCAAATCCAATGGATGAAGACAAAGCAGCAAAGGCAGCGACTGCTAAAGCGGAATTGGCAAATGTAATTGGGAATACAGTATCAGCAGCTACAGCCGATGAAAAAGATGACTTGAAAGTCATTAGTGGAGTAGGCCCTTTCATTGAAGAAAAATTGAATGGCTTAGATATTTATACTTACAAACAAGTCAGTGAATTCGATAAGAAAACCGTTGGTTTAGTAGAAGACGCTATTGAATTCTTCCCTGGTCGCATTGAAAGAGACGAGTGGGTAAAACAAGCCTTGGAATTATACAAAAGGAAAAAAGCAGCTGAAGCAGCTACTACTTTTCAAGGGTTCTTAGGTAGTAAAATCACTACCGCTACAGCCGATGAAAAAGATGACTTAAAAGTTATTAGTGGAGTAGGGCCTTTCATTGAAGAAAAAATGAATGGACTAGGAATTTTCACTTATGAGCAAGTCAGTCAATTTGATTCTGAAATTATTGAAGTCGTAGAAGATGCCATTGAGTTCTTCCCTGGTCGTATTCAAAGAGACGAATGGGTAAAACAAGCCTTGGAATTATTCCAAGCTAAATCTTAATTACATGGTTTTACTGTTATATGACTTTATGGTCTTATTGACCGAAGCAATGTAGCTTTTAATAAGGAAAAAAGGCTTGTGTCGTTTGACACAAGCCTTTTTCTATGAAAATATTGAGGATGTAATTTATACTTTAATTCATAAGTACAATAATTTTGCTTACACCTTACACCTAAGAAGTGACAACAATTTGTTTTAAAAACAATGTTTTGTCATTGTTTTGTTTTAAAAAATTGTATATTTGCTAATTAGCATTTCGGAAAAAGATTTAAAATCAGAAGATTTTGGAAAATAACTTA
>CAYLSF010000660.1:0-4730 GCA_964385675.1 uncultured Saprospiraceae bacterium | reverse complement strand
ACCTTGTTGACAACTAATAAATCCTACAATAGCAAGGATTGCCCAAAACTTATTCATTTGTATTTAATTGATTTTGTTTGAAATAATTTTCAAGTCAAACTTGATTTTGCAAAAATAACACTTTTTATCGTTTAAAAAATCAAAATCCTAGAAGAGCCGTAACCTAATCGACAAACCTGCTCATTTCCATGTTAATTTAACAGGTTAAACTAATTATTAGGTCAGAACTCGCTATATTCGACTTTCGTGCCGATTACTATCGGTATTCGACTTTTCCCGTATCAAGTACGGGACAGGCTCTTCAATAATTCCTAATTTAAAGAAACTATGCAAGTAACAGATATATTGACAAAGGCGGAGATTCAGGATTTGATGAAACGGTCAGATTGGCAAGGTGCATATTATGTATTTATTAATTGGGCTTGGATTGCAGCAGCATTTGCTTTAGTAGCCTTTTATCCGAATGTGTTTACTATTTTGTTATCCTTGTTTATTATAGGAGCTAGACAATTAGGGTGTTCTGTAATTATGCATGATACAGGGCATTATTCCTTATTTAAAAATCAAAAAGTCAATCGAATTATCGGAAATTGGTTTGGAGCTTATCCTATTCTACATAATGTTGAACAGTACAGTCGTTATCATTTTAAGCATCATCGTTCAAATGGTACAGAAGACGATCCAGATTTGCGACTGGCATTACTTTATCCAACTAAATTAAAATCTTTACTTCGTAAGATAAGACGAGATTTAACGGGTTCTACAGGAATCAAAAGTATCATTGGCGTATTTATGATGCACTTTGGATTAATTGAATATAATCTAGCTGGAAATAATGATAAAATGGATGTAAGTCATCTAACTTATAGTGAATTATGGTCAGCAGGATGGAAAAATATTAGAGGCCCTATTTTATCCAATTTAGCGATCTTTGGAATACTTTGGGCATTTGGCCAGCCTTTATTGTATTTGCTATGGATAGGTGCATTACTGACCACCTATAATTTTTGTATTCGAGTAAGAGCAATTGCAGAACATAGTATGTCTCCAGATTTAACAAACCCTGTTAAAAATGTTAGAACGACTTACGCCAATTTTATAGAGCGTATTTTTATTGCTCCTTTAAATGTAAATTATCACGTAGAGCATCACATGCTAATGGGAGCACCTTCTTATAATTATCCGAAAATGCACCAGATTTTATTGAATCGGGGATACTACAAAGAAGGTTTATTAGAACCGAATTACTGGAAGATTTTAAAAATGGCAAGTCATGTAAAGGAAGTGCATCATCATTGATTTGAAACTGCTCTAGTTCATTAATCAAATCTTGTTAATCCTGTAAATCCTGTCCAATAATGGCAGGTCAACGAAAAGAAGTACATCATCATTAATTTGAAATTGCTCTAGTTCGTAAATTAAATCTTGTTAATCCTGTAAATCCTGTCCAATGAAGGCAAAATATATCTCAACCTTAGTAATTCTATTATTCAGTTTGTATAGCTACACACAAGTTGAATGGCAAGAGAAATTAGACCAAAGGCTTCAATTAAATTTATCAACTACAACTGAATTTGATGTTGTGATTTGGCTTGATAAACAAGCGGATATAGTTACTTCAAAATTTATTAAAGGGAAGGAAGCAAAAGGAAATTATGTATTTAATCAACTAAAAAAGATCTCCATAGCGTCACAAAATAACCTTCTACAATATCTAAATCAGAATAGCATTCCACATCAATCTTTTTGGATCGTCAATGCAATTTGGACAAAATTGAATTTATCGCAATTACAAATTATTGCCAATTTTTCAGAAGTCAATAAAATTGTAGAAAATTCCAATTACGAAATGATTAAGCCTTTTCAACAGCCGAATAATGCTTTTTCAAAAGATCCAACTTTAGAATGGGGCATCCAACATATACAAGCAGATTTGGTTTGGGAAATGGGATATAAAGGACAAGGCGTAGTTGTAGGTGGGCAAGATACAGGATATGAATGGGAACATGAAGGTATAAAGTCAAAGTATAGAGGGTGGAATGGAACGGAAGCAGATCATAACTATAATTGGCATGATGCGATTCGGGAATACAGTGATCTACATGATAATCAATTTAATGATTGTGGATTAGACGTTTCTATGCCTTGTGATGATCATAATCATGGTACACATACGATAGGAACAATTGTAGGAGAGACAGAGGATATGCAATTTGGCGTTGCTCCAGAAGCAAAATGGATAGGTTGCAGAAATATGGAACGGGGTTATGGTACACTACAAACTTACTTGGAGTGTTTTCAATGGTTTTTAGCACCTACCGATTTGAATAATGAAAATCCAAATCCAGCCTTATCCCCTCATGTAATTAATAATTCTTGGGGATGTCCTGCTATGGAAGGTTGCAATCCTAGTAATTTTGAAGTGCTAGAAACAGCGGTAAATAATTTAAAACAATCGGGTATTGTGGTTGTCGTATCAGCGGGTAATGATGGTCCTGATTGTGCAACTATAAAAAATCCAGCGGCTATTTTTGAAAATAGCTTTACTGTGGGGGCATTAGATCAAGCTGATACTTTGATTTGGTTTAGTAGTCGAGGATTAGTCAATTCAGATGGTAGTAAAAGAATGAAGCCCAATGTAGTAGCCCCAGGTACTTTTGTAACGTCAAGTATTAGAGGAGATAATTATGCAACTTGGGCAGGCACAAGTATGGCAGGACCTCATGTAGCGGGTCTGGTAGCCTTGCTTATTTCCGCTCAACCAGCATTAGCAGGAGATGTGGAGCGAATTGAAAATATCATAGAGCAAACGGCAATTGAATATACCATAGATGCAGCCTGTGGTGATGTTTCTGGTTTAGAGATTCCAAATCCATACTATGGCTTTGGTGCTATCAATGCCCTTAATGCCGTTAATTATGCATTGGATAATCCTATTGAAATAACGAATAATAACATTATACTTTATCCGAATCCTGTACAAAGTGATTTGAATTTAAAAATGCAACATTTAAGTGGAATCGCAACATTTCAATTGTTCGGTGCAGATGGTAAATTCTTAGCAGAAGAATCTTATGATTTAAGTGGCGGAAATAAAATTCGGACATTTAATATGAGTGAATATCCCAAAGGAATGTACTTTTATCAACTTACAAATGGAGAAAATACCTTTCAAGGTAAAATTGTTAAGTAACTTTTTGGATATTTGGGGTTATGAATTTGAAAAAACAATAATTAAACACTTATCTACCTTAATTGGCAGATTCAAATTCATTACTTTAATGGCTAAAATGAATAGTCATTAAAGATGAAATTCAAAAACAATTGTACTATATGAAATGGTGGGAAGTCCTTTTAGAGTTAATAAAGTTTACAGCACCTGCTTTAATTGTATTTTTTACAATACAATACTTATTAAAAGAATTCTTTCAAAATGAACGTCATAATCGGGCGATGAAAGATAGAAGTGAAAATCGTAGTGAGGTACTGCCTTTAAAACTTCAAGCGTATGAACGATTAGCTTTACTTTGTGAGCGTATAAAAATACCTAGTCTAGTAATGCGATTACAGCAAACAAGCGTATCTGCTCATGATTTACAAGCAGCGATGTTAATCACGATTCAACAAGAATTTGAACATAATATTGCACAACAAATTTATGTCTCTCAAGAGTTATGGAAAATCATTGATTTGGCTAAGAATCAAACTATCAGTTTCATTACTTCTACACGAGAAAGCATGCCCGATAGTGCAAGTTCTGCTGATTTTGTACAAGCCTTATTCGCCAACCTAGATAAAATACCAAATCAACCCTCTGATACGGCATTAATGGCGATTAAAAAAGAAATTTCATTGATTTTATAAAGTAATTTTCGGCAAACGACTTTTGATATTGATTCGAAAGTCGATTGTCGAAAGTCGATTGTCATATTTGTATGAAGTTTGGGTTTTACACTATTATTATTGGGTTATTTCTCGTAGGCTGTGCTAAGGTTAATCATGTAGCAACCATAACCCCTACACAATATAAAATTGGAGAAATTGCTTCAAATGATTCCATAGCAGCACTAATCGAACCGTACAAAAAACAACTTGATGCTCAAATGAATCAAGTCATTGGAACTTGTGCGAAGGACTTGATAAAAGCTAGACCAGAATCTACCTTGGGCAATTGGATGTCGGATGCCTTAATGGTAGCAGCTAAGAAATACACTTCAACGTCTATTGATATTTCTTTAGTCAATTATGGTGGTATTCGGATACCGAGTTTATCAAAAGGAGATATTACGAAAGGTAAAATTTTTGAATTAATGCCCTTCGATAATGTAATGGTTATAGTAGAATTAGATGGAGCAACTTTACAAGTTTTTTTCGATCATATGGCAGCTAAAAAAGGTTGGCCAATTAGTGAAGGCATTCAATATGAGATTGTGGATGGTAAGGCTAGAAATGTGACAATACAAAATAAAAAAATAGACATCAACCAGACCTACCGTGTGTTATTATCTGACTATATTGCAAACGGTGGAGATCGTTGTAATTTCCTAATAGATAGACCAAAAGAGAACCTTGGGGTGTTTATTAGAGATGCTTTAATAGGCTACGTACAGGATGTCACAAAAAGAGGAGAACTTATAGATTCTAACCTAGAGAAAAGAGTAGTAAATAAATAAAACATTTGGTAATAATCACTTTTTCTGGTGCTGATCATGCAAACAAACAAGAGAGAA
>CAYLSF010000659.1:0-4733 GCA_964385675.1 uncultured Saprospiraceae bacterium | reverse complement strand
GTACTGGCTATCAATGAGTTGCTAAGCGTTTATTAAAGAGTTTTTAAACAACTTCTAATAGTTTAGACCGAAGTTATCAACTATAATTAAATAAAGGGGTATTAAATTATAAAAATTTAATACCCCTTCATCTTATTACATTTCAAATTTAGTATTTTTTCTTACGATGACGTTTACCGTTGTTATTATTTGATTTTCGATTATTATTTTTATTGTTAGAGCGACCTTTAGAACGTCCATTATTAGTCGCTTTTTGTTTCTTACGCTTTTGTGGGAAAATCAAATTATCAATATTTGCCTCATCCCCTAAAGTTAATTCACCTTTAGATATTGAATTGAGATCTCTTTTGATGGACTCATCACTAATTATATTATCATTCCAAGTATGAAAAGCCATTTTCATGTAAGAGCCAATTACTTCAGTAAACTCTTGTTTAACGTTACCATCTTCCATAGAAGATGCTTTGCTAACTAATTCTTGTACATTTCTACCATAATGTCTAAAACGAACATCTATAGATGGATATGGAATAGGTGCGGGTTTTTTATATACATCTTCCAGAGTAGGAATTTCACAAGGAGCTTCTACATCTAAATCATATTGTGCAATCAAAAACACATGAGCCCACAGTTTAGCAACATAATCTTCTACGTTTCTAGTTTGAGGATGCATTTGTAACATTAAATCTACTATTTTTTCTACAAATGCTTGACGATAAGCAGGATCTTTTATATCTCTTGCATGCTCTATGAGTAATTGTATATTTCTACCATACTCAGGAATAACTAAATTATTCTTACTTGTATTATAACTTAATGTTGACATAATCGCTTGAATTTCTATGTAAAATTTATTTTAAATGGGTTTTAGAGAGACATAAATTAGCACTTATGTCTCTCTTTATATATAAGTATTACTCTACAGTTACAGACTTTGCTAAATTACGAGGTTGATCTACATTACATCCTCTATTTACGGCAATGTAATATGATAATAATTGTAATGGAATCACAGAGAGCAATGGTGTTAGCGGTTCAACTGTTTTAGGAATTGTGATTGTAAAATCAGCAATATCTCTAATTACTTTATCGCCTTCTGTAACTACTGCAATTACTTTGCCTTTTCTAGCTTTTACTTCTTGAATATTACTTACAATTTTTTCATAAGCACTCATATTAGTCGCTACTACAATAATTGGCATATTTTCATCAATTAAAGCAATAGGACCATGTTTCATTTCAGCAGCAGGATAACCTTCGGCATGAATATACGAAATCTCTTTTAACTTTAAAGCTCCTTCCAATGCTACTGGAAAATTATAACCTCTACCTAAATACAAAGAATTAGAAGCGTTATCAATCTCACTAGCGATATATTTAATTTTAGAAGACTCTTGTAATGCATCTCCAATTTTACTTGGAATATTTTCTAGCTCTTGTAGCAATTGATAATAATAAGAACGTCTAATAGCCCCTTTCTTGTAAGCAAGATGAACAGCCATCATAGCTAAGACTGTTAATTGACCTGTAAATGCCTTTGTGGAGGCTACTCCAATTTCTGGTCCAGCATGTATGTAAGAACCAGCATCTGTAACTCTAGCAATAGATGAACCTACTACATTACAAATACCATAAGTCAAAGCACCATGTTCTCTTGCCAACTCTAAGGCAGCTAAGGTGTCAGCTGTTTCTCCAGATTGAGAAATAGCAATAACGACATCTTCTTCTGTAATAATAGGATCTCTATATCTAAATTCAGAGGCATATTCTACCTCAGTAGGAATTCTAGCAAGCTCTTCAAATAAATATTCTGCAATTAACCCAGCATGCCAGGAAGTACCACAGGCTACTATTATTAGCCTTTTGGCATTCATAATTCTATTTTCAAACTCATCAACTCCTCCTAGTTTAACTACACCACTTTTAGCATCAAGTCGTCCTCTTAAACAATCTGCAATAGTTTCTGTCTGCTCATAAATTTCTTTAAGCATGTAGTGTTCATAACCTTTCTTTTCAAGTGCTTCTATTTCAATATTCACTTGTTGTACAAAAGGCTTTTGTGTTTCATTACTAATCGTCTTTATTTCAAGACCACTTTCTAAAGATACTGTAGCAATTTCTTCATCATTCAAATAGACAACATTTTTTGTATACTCCACTATTGGTGTTGCATCAGAGGCAAAAAAGAATTCTCCCTCACCTATGCCAACAACTAAAGGACTTCCTTTTCTAGCTGCTACTACTTTGTAAGGATTTGTTTTATCAATAACTAAAATAGCATAAGCCCCTACTACACTATTTAAGGCTAATCTTACTGCTTCTTCTAAAGATTCTCCTGTTTGTTGCTGAAATTCTTCAATCCAGTGTGTTAAGACTTCGGTATCCGTTTGGCTTGTGAAAATATGTCCTTTTTTTATCAAGTTTTCTTTTAGTAAGGCATAATTTTCAATAATACCATTATGTATCAACGCTAAATTACCATCGCCCGATTGATGAGGATGAGCATTAATATCATCTGGTTCACCATGAGTAGCCCATCTTGTATGACCAATTCCAATAGAACCATCTAACTTTTCGTTCTCTACAAAATCAATTAAGTCTTGAACTTTACCCTTCTTCTTATAAATATTTAAACTACCATTTAATAATGCTATTCCAGCACTATCGTATCCACGGTACTCTAAACGTTGTAATCCTTTAATAAGAATCGGATAAGCTTCTTGTTTTCCTATGTAACCGACTATACCACACATAATGTTATTCGATTTTGGTGAATGTTAAATTTAATTTTAATGGAAATTGACTATGAGAACCTCCACCTAATACTACTCTATTAGGAACTTGAGGTTTTGGATAGGTTGTAATATATATGTAATCATCTTCTGTAAGTCCATCAATGATAGACTGAAGATGACCCGTAATGTTCATTTTGTATTGGAAATAACTTACCCCATCTATAGTTTCAGTAGAACGTGTACCTCCAAAAAAACTGAAACCTTGTCCTTGTTCGATTGAAGTAACAAGATCTTCTATTAGTACGAGATCTTCTGAACCTTGTTCCAATGCTAATAACTGATCTGGTAATGTAAATAAGTTTAAATTATTGGTATCCACCACTGTTGCCACTAATTCGGCTTTATTTACTACTATATTACCTAAATTAGAAAGGTTAGGAAGCTCAATCCTACCATTAATTCCTGCCATAGATTGAATAAACAGAAGACTATCTGATACTGGATTAGATAAAAAGGATGCAATAGTAGCCCCTGTTCTATCATGTTGAAAATTGACCATTTTAGCCGAAAAGGTGTTAATAGCGAACTGAAACTTACGTCCTAACGTATCTAATCGTTCAAAATTGTCATCAGAATCAAAGATACTATCAATATTAGTGTAATATAATGTGATACCAGAGTTAGCTAAGTCATAACTAAACATCCCCTCATCATTATCTCCAGGTGTTATACGAATTCCCTTAAAAAAGTCTAAAAAATTTTCATTATTATCCAATACACTACTTGTTGTTAATATATCATTACCAAAAGAAGGAGCAAGTGGAATACGAACCTGAGGAAATACATCAAATGCTGCAATAGTATCCCCATTAGGTTCAAGAATTGAAATCGTATCTACAGTATTTAAAATTTGAGTAGTTTCTCCAAGCAACTGTCCAGAAGCGAATGACTGATTAGAATAATAATCTACCGTAGCATCCATGGATTCTGTAAGTTGATAAACTCTTATAGTTTGTTCCTCGTTTACTTTTCCATTATGAACACCATTTTGTCTGAATGTAAGCGATAAAACAACAGAATCTAGTGTTGGCTCATTGAATTGTGGCGTAGTAGTCAATAGACGAAGTTGAGCAAATATTTCTGCTTTTGAAATACCAAAAACAGGATCATCCATTCGCCCCAATTGATAACTACCCAATTGCTGAGTGGTATTTGTAGAGTATGTTCTAACTGAGTCTGTAGCGATAGAAGCAGTTGAGATAGTTAAAGTATCAGTAAATTCTACTCCAATATTATCTTCAGGTGGTAATAAGTCTGTTCCTACAATAGTTGGTTCTGTACAAGAACCATACATTAGGATTATCAGAAAAACAAATGCGAATCCACTATTAGAAATTCTTATTTTATGTTTCATTCAAATAAAACCTTTTACTATCTATTTATGTAAAATACATTGAAAATTTCAAATTTCTCAACTAAATGTATTGATAGTATTAAGCTGATGGCAAACTGAATTTAGTAAAGAATAATTTGAAGGTTTTGAAAAGAATAGCTATTGAATTAAAAAGCCAGTGTGTACTAATTAAATAATAATACACACTGGTTTTATATTTTATTTCAAAAGTTTATTTTAGCTTATTCTAAAATACTATTGTAGAAGGCTAGATATTCGGCTGCATAATCATCTTGATTTAAATCAGGATGTTTAAGTAGTGGTTTTTCTAATTTTTCTACCGATTCTGTAACGTCACTTACTAAATTTTCGCTGCCTACGACTAAGGCATCAGAAAATGAAGCTGCACCTAAGTGTAATCGAATATCTCCATTTGATACAAAAGGCATCAAATCCTCTTGTGTTAGATTATTAATAGATGCCTTTTCAAGGAAGGTTTCATCAAAATGCTTTTCATATTCTTGCTCATACATAGAATAAACCACCTTAGAATTTCTAAATAATGGCTCATTTTGATACGCAGTTTTTAAATACATAGGAACAAG
>CAYLSF010000658.1:0-4734 GCA_964385675.1 uncultured Saprospiraceae bacterium | reverse complement strand
TAACAGACAGTTTATATCAATCTTTTTTTGAACCCACCTATTATATTATAGATAATCATGTACTACTAAATAAAAATATTTTAAAAGGTAATATAATCGTTCAAGCCGATAGTGTGATTTATGTATCTGCCAATAGTAAATTGGAAGATGTCCTGTTATTGGCACCTTATATTATTTTTGAAAAAGGGTTTGAGGGGCGTTGTCAAGCCTTTGCAAGTGAACATATTCAAGTGCAAGAGGATTGTCGTTTAACTTATCCTTCTGTGTTGTGCTTGTTACAATCGGCTCGCTCTACCGAAAATTCAGATATTGTACTAAAAGAGAATAGTTTTATTGAAGGCTTGATATTTTATCATCAATTTACACCAGTAGATAAGCAGTTTACCATTCCAAAAACAGTAATAATAAATGGACAAGTTTTTATAGATGGTATACTTCAGTTGGAAGGAACTGTTTACGGCAATGTAACTTGTCAAGGATTTAGAGTAAAAACACCTGCGTCTATTTATGATAATCATTTGTTGAATGCGACTATTGACCATTCACAATTACGGAATGATTATATCAGTCCAAGTTTTTTAAAAAATGGAATTGGAAATCGAATAATTAAGCAGGTATATTAGACAGGATTTACAGGATGAGCAGGATTTATTGGAACAAAATGGTTGAAGATAGGATTTACAGGATTTATTGGAATAAAATAAAAGGGTTTAAAATTTAGAATTAAAATGTTAAGAGCCTCTACTATTATTGAAGTGTTGGTTGCGATGATTTTACTCTCCATAGCCGTAGGTATTGGGAGTTTATCTTTTAATACAACGCTTAGTGGCAATAATATTCCTTTAAAGGTAAAAGCGACTTTAACGCTTCAAGAAGTCGCTGCTACTACCATAACAACAAAGCGTTATTTGGATGAAACGCTATCAATACCACCGATTTTGATTAAAAAAACAGTTGTTCCGTATTACTTTGATGATAATAATTTTGATAATAACCAAACGGATATTATCCATTTGAAATTAGAAGCATTTCAACTAGGAACGGATGATAATAAATCTATTGTACCATCTCATCAACAATTAATATATGTTGGGCAATAAAAAATATTTACCCGCTTTTACCCTTTATGAATTAATTATCGTCATGGTACTTTCTTCTATTTTGACGGGTATTGCATTTTATGCGTATTCTAATTTACAGCAACAATTAGTTAATTATGACACCTACACGAATCAATCTATTGAAGTGCTTAGATTACATACTTTATTGCAACGAGATGCTAGCCAAAGTTATGAAAAGCAAATTATAGATAATCAATGGGTATTCAAACAACATAGCCATACTATTATCTATCATTTTCATGATAATTTTATCGTTCGACAAGTCAATATTTGGGAAGATAGTTTAGAAAATCCAATGGATACTTTTAGTATTAAATCAGTAGATGTAAATAATTGGTTAGAAAAAGATGATGTAGCATTTCCTCCTTTTACTCAACCTATTGAATATCTTGGTCAACCCAATACGCTAGTCATTCCAAATTAAAAAATACCTATCATGGCACTTAATGTAAATAAATATAAGGCTAACCAAAAGCAGAAGATAACGCCATCTTCTCGTGTGGATATAACATCAAATCATAAAAGCTCAACAGAAGAGACTTCAACTTTCTGGGATTTTATGAATCGGGATATTCAGCTATTTGGAAGTGGTTGGGCGATGACCAAAAAAGAACGATTTTATAATGAATTAGAAGTCTTACTCACCGCAGGGTTAGATATTCAACAGTCCTTATCCTTGATTGAAGAAAACCAGAAAAATGAGAAGGATAAATTATTAATTCATTCAATTTCAGAAACAATCATCAACGGTGCAGCTTTATCAGAAGCCTTAGACCAAACCAAGCAATTTTCAAATTATGAAATCTTCAGTATTAAAATAGGAGAAGAATCAGGGCAATTACAATCGGTTTTAACAGAATTAGCGACTTATTTTAATAAGAATTTACAATACAAAAAACAACTCATTAGTGCCTTATCTTATCCTGTTTTTGTGATTCTATTTGCTTTTGGTGTTATCTTCTTTTTATTAAATTATCTAGTTCCAATGTTTAGTGGGGTTTATAAGCAGTTTGATAAAACACTCCCTGCTGTCACACAAACCATAATTAATTTATCCAATTGGATGCAGTTGTATTCTGGGTGGTTATTCTTAGCGATTTTTAGTGTAATTATTTTGATTTATAGCCAAAGAAATCGCTTATTGGTTAGACGTGCTATGAGTTGGTTATTAATTCATTTACCCATATTTGGTACAGTCATCCGTAGTATTTATTTAGCTCGTTTTTGTCAATCCATGTCTTTATTACTCAACGCAAAAGTTCCTTTATTGAAGTCCGTTCAATTGGTACATAAAATGATAGCTTTCTATCCTATAGAAGTAGCATTAGCCTCCGCCGAGCAAGAAATTTTGACAGGTGAAGCCCTTTATCAAACCTTACAACAGCATCCTATCTTTCCCAATAAGTTGGTCACCTTAGTCAGAGTTGGAGAAGAAGCGAGTCAATTAGATACCATGTTCCAAAAACTAGCTCAACAATATAACAATGAAATTGACAATCAAACTTCTATCATAGGGAGTCTAATTGAGCCTGTTTTGATTATTGGTTTAGGGGTTTTAGTTGGATTTATTTTGGTGGCGATGTATTTGCCGTTGTTTCAGTTGAGTGTGGGAATAAATTAAGGTATATGCGATTTGAATATATTTTATTTAACGAGTTCTTGTTTTAAGCCCTAAATTATTTTGAGGTCTCAAATTAAAAAAATCGAAATATATGTTGTTGAAGGATTTTGCCCCTTTTTCCTAATCTGATAATCAAAGGTTTACGTCCTAAGAGATATACAGTACCTTATCCGACAGAGCTAAAACATATAGGTGACCATATTAGGAAGACACGTTTAGAACGAGGTTTAACCTCAGAAAAAGTAGCAGAAATACTAGGTGTTTCAATAGGAACAATCAGTCAATGGGAGGTTCAAAAGCGAATACCACAGATATATACCTTCCCTGCTATTATTAAATTCTTGGGTTACAATCCAATGTATATAGACGACACTTCCCTTCTCTCTAAGGTTGAAAACTATCGTAGAGTACATGGTTTAACGTATAAAAAGTTGGCAAAGTTATGTAGTATTAGTCATGAGACAATGCAAAAAATTGTTGCAGGAAATATGGATAAACATCCAAAAGCAGTACACAAGATATTGAACGTTATAGAGCCATCTGATTAAAGTGGCTCTTTATTATATAACTAAAACCTATTCCTTTTGAATACAACGACAAAAATGTTTAATCGTAGCAGTATGGTTACCTAGGTTTGTATTATTTTAATCCAATTTTTGTGTATATATCTAATTGGCATATTTGATAGCACAGGAGTAGGATTTAATTGCTTTGTAATTCGAAAATCATCGTTTCTAGCTTCTCAATTTTAGCAACTTGTGCTTTTAGAATGTCATTCTCCTTCTCCAATCGTTCAATTTTATCATTCAAAGCACGAATAGCCTCTACAGTCATGGCATCATAAGTCCCATAAGCCGTTTGTAAATAGCCGTGTACGTCTTCATCGACAAGTGTTGGAAATACGGCTTGAATGTTCTGAGCGGTAAAGCCATATTGAATACCTGTTGGGCGGTCATTACCTGTAGTCGTATCATTCCATTCGTAGGTGACACCTTGTAAAGCAAGTAAAGCATTGAGCATTTTTTTGGAAGAAAGCGGTGTGATGTTCTTTTTGAGACGGGCGTCGGAATTGGTGAGCCAGTTGCCTGCGGTAGTTTTGGAAGCGTTGCCGTTGACTTCGAGTTTATTGGTAGTTGGTATGCGACTTATTCCTACTGAACCGCCTGCCGCTTGTAGGTTCATATGGCGAGCTTGCAAAGCGGTGTAATCATAAGCAAAAATATGGACAACGCTATCACTCGCTTCCGTAAACATTCTGATGCCTAAACCTGCTCCTGTGCCTAATCCGCCAGAGTGTGTTCCGCCTAGCCACATCAAGCCACCATTGATGTGGAGTTTAGCTTTAGGGTCGTGGGTTTCGATGCCTAATAAGCCATTGATAGCTACTTGATTGCTATCGAACTCTCCGTAGATTAAAGGCGTAGCAGCGTTAGAATTTTCAATATATAGTCTGTTACTGCCTTTTTTATTAAATCCTGCATTGTAACCTAAGAATAAATTACCTGTTCCTGTTTCATTGCGAAGTCCTGCTTCATCTCCTAAGAAGGTGTTTTGTCCGCCTGTCGTATTATTAAATCCTGCTGAAAATCCTACAAATACATTGCTGTATCCTGTTGTATTTTGATGCCCAGCTATTAAGCCTAAGAAAGTATTCCAAATCCCTGTGGTTGCAGCACCTTTTCCCCAAACTAACGCTTAAAGCCACAAGACCTAAAAACCCAGTTTATCCTACTGATTTAAAGACGATTGGAGATTACTTAAGAAAGACTAGATCGAGGGTTATCTCAACCACAGGTTACTAAACTACTAAATGTTACTACGAATACAATTACTGGTTCGGAAATTAATCGTAACGAACCATCAATTTATAGGTTGCCAGTTATAATTAAATTTATAGGATTTGACCCTTTCAGAAAGTCAGATGATTCGATTAGTAATAAGATTGAAAATTACCGTCGAAAGCATGGATTAGCATATGAAGATTTAGCTCTT
>CAYLSF010000657.1:0-4742 GCA_964385675.1 uncultured Saprospiraceae bacterium | reverse complement strand
AAACTGTTTTATATAGTGCTTTCATCTCCTCTGGAATCTCAGGAAAATCCTGAATAGAACCATTAGCCGCAATTAAACGCTCTTTCATTTCTTGATTCCATAATCCTAAACGGATTAAATCTTTGAATAAATGACGATTAACAATTACGTACTCGCCTGACAGTGTTCTTCTTGAATAAATATTAGATGTGTAAGGCTCAAAACACTCATTATTCCCTAAAATTTGAGACGTCGAAGCTGTAGGCATCGGTGCTAATAATAAACTATTTCTAACACCATGCTCTTTTATATCAGCTCTTAGACTTTCCCAATCCCAGCGTTCCGTAGGAGTTACGCCCCACATATCGGGTTGTAAAATACCTTGTGACACAGGAGAACCTTCATAAGTTTTATAAGCTCCATCTTTTTTTGCCAATTCGCAAGATTCTGTAATGGCTGCGAAATAAATCGTTTCAAATATCTCACGATTCAATTTACGAGCCTCTTGACTATCAAATGGCATACGTAATTGTATAAAAGCATCAGCTAAACCTTGTACACCAATACCAATAGGACGATGACGTAAGTTTGAGTTAGCCGCTTCTTGTACAGGGTAGTAATTAATGTCAATTACCTTATTCAAATTACGCGTCACGACACGCGTTACCTCATATAATTTATCAAAATCAAAGAACCCCTCTGTAGCAAATTTTGATAAAGCAATAGATGCCAAGTTACATACTGCTACCTCATCAGGTGCGGTATATTCTACAATCTCTGTACAAAGATTAGATGAACGAATTGTACCTAAATTCTTTTGGTTTGACTTTTTATTACAAGCATCCTTATACAACATATAAGGTGTACCTGTCTCAATCTGAGATTCTAAGATTTTAAACCATAAATCCTGAGCTTTGATTGTTTTCCTAGCTTTACCAGCTTTTTCATATTGATGATATAATGCCTCAAACTCACCGCCATACGTTTCATGTAATTTTGGACATTCGTTTGGACAGAATAAAGACCACTCTCCATTCTCTTTTACACGCTGCATGAATAAATCTGGAATCCACATGGCATAGAATAAATCTCTTGCACGTTGTTCCTCTTTACCGTGATTCTTCTTTAAATCCAAGAACTCGATAACATCAGCATGCCAAGGTTCTAGATAAATTGCAAATGCTCCTTTACGTTTTCCACCACCTTGATCCACATAACGGGCTGTATCGTTGAATACTCTCAACATTGGTACAAGACCATTAGAATAACCTCCTGTTCCTTTAATGTAACTTCCTTTTGCACGGATATTGTGTACACTTAATCCAATACCACCTGCAGATTGCGAAATCTTAGCACAACGAGAAAGGGTTTCAAATATACCAGGAATAGAGTCATCCGTCATGGATAACAAGAAGCAACTTGAAAGTTGTGGTCTAGGTGTAGCCGCATTAAATAAAGTTGGTGTAGCATGTACAAACCACTTTTCTGACATATAGTTATATGTCTCAATAGCGGAATCAATATCTTCTCCATGAATACCTATAGCAGCACGCATCAATGTATGCTGAGGGCGTTCTACTACTTTACCTTCCATTCTTAATAAATAAGAACGCTCTAAGGTTTTAAATCCAAAATAATCGAAATTATAGTCTCTATCATAAATGATAGCAGAATCTAATTTACGCTTGTTTCTTTGAATCAATTCATAACTTTCATCACTAATCAAATTCGCTCTGTCACCTGTTTTAGGATCAATATAGTTATATAAATCCTTTATAGTCGATGAAAAGGATTTCTTTGTATTTTTGTGTAGATTTGAAATCGCAATTCTTGCTGCTAATATGTTATAATCAGGATGAATTGTAGCTAGTGATGCAGAGGTCTCTGCTGCCAAGTTATCCAACTCACTTGTCGTTACGCCGTCATAAATACCTTGAATTACCTTCTTACAGATCTCAATGTAATCCACATATTTAGAATCTAGACCATAACATAATTTTTTGATTCGGGCGGTGATTTTATCGAAACTAACGTTCTCTCGACGTCCACCTCTTTTTACTACTTGCATGTTTGTGTTTGGTGTTGGTGATTAGTGATTGGTTATTGGTGATTAGTAATTAGTTTTTTTGACTATTCATTTTATAAAAATGTCAATTACTAATCACTAGTAACCAATAACCAGTAACCAATAACCTTAATAATAAATTAAAAATCTTCATCTAGTGAGAACACTTGTTCCTCACGGCTAGCCATTACGCCTGCCTTTGCATAATCACCTACTCGTTTTTCAAAGAAATTGGTTTTACCTTGTAAGGAAATTAATTCCATCCATGGAAAAGGGTTAGCAGTACCATAATATTTCTCGTTACCCAACGATGTCAGCAATCTATCTGCTACAAATTCAATGTATTCACACATCATATTAGCATTCATTCCTATTAAAGAAACAGGAAGTGCATCGGTTACAAATTCTTTTTCAAAAATAACCGCCTCGGTGATAATCGCTTCAACTTCTTTCGGATCTAACTTGCTTTGAAGCATGGCATACAATAAACAAGCAAAATCACAATGTAAACCTTCATCACGACTTATCAACTCATTGGAAAAAGATAATCCAGGCATTAAACCACGCTTTTTCAACCAAAATATAGAGCAAAAACTTCCTGAAAAGAAGATCCCTTCTACGGCAGCAAAAGCGATTAAACGATGTGCAAAAGTTGGTGCTTCCTCAATCCAACGCAATGCCCAATCTGCTTTCTTTTTTACACATGGTAGGGTATCAATTGCATTGAATAAAAAGTCTTTTTCTTTGGTGTCTTTGATGTAAGTATCAATTAATAAACTATACGTTTCAGCATGAATATTTTCAATAGCAACCTGAAAACCATAGAAACATCTAGCTTCAGGTACTTGTACTTCGCGCATAAAATTTAGAACAAGATTCTCATTCACGATACCATCACTTGCTGCAAAAAATGCCAATACATGTTTAATGAAATGACGTTCATTGTCGCTCAATTTTTCCCAATCTGTCAAATCTTGGTGTAAATCAATCTCTTCTGTCGTCCAAAAACTCGCTTCCGCCTGCTTATACATTTTCCAAATTGCATCATGCTCAATTGGAAAGAGTACAAATCGTTTTGGATTTTCCTTTAAAATCGGTTCTGTCACAGCACTCATTTATATAACTAATTTTTTTAAAAATTACAATAATTTGTTTGTTATGGCGTCAGAAATTTCCATTCAATTATTCATACAAATAATTGATATTCATAATATGATAAATTTTTGACTTAAAAATTACTCATTTCTGCAAATTCCTATTGAAACATAAATTATATCAATAATAGGATGATAACAGGGATGTTGATTTCTTATTATTTGCTGCAAGTAATTATTTGATGGTCTAATAACTTCATGATTACTTAACACTAAATTAAAAAGTTTTTTTGGGTGAAATACCAAAAGTTTTCCACAAAATGTGGATAAAATATATAAACACTTGATAATCAAAAACAAAAAGTTATCCACAAACAACAACCAAAATGTGGATAACTTTTTTAAAATTGTGGATAAGTGCGCGTAAATTTCTGATTTTCAATTAAAACATTCTTTTGCTCCTAAAAAACCAAGCTAAAAGCACAGCTAATAAAATTGAAATAATTGTAATCAAATAAATGGCATATGGATTTTCTTCCAACCCTGTGGCGACATTCATTCCAAAAAAACTAGCAATTAAGGTTGGTACCATTAATATGATAGTAATGAGCGTCAACCGTTGCATAACGATATTCAAATTGTTTGAAATAATAGAAGCAAAAGCATCCATTGTACCACCTAATATTTTGGTATAGGTTTTTGACATCTCTAACGCCTGAGCATTATCAATAATCAAATCTTCAAATAAATCTACTTTATCTTCATCCATTCTTATCTTCAATAAATCTGTCCGTTGCATCTTCATTTTAAGCAATTCATTAGAACTTAATGAAGTAACAAAATAGACTAGACTTTTTTCGATTCTCAGCAATTGTTGTAACTCCTCATTTCGACTTGAGTCATACAGCTTTTGCTCTATTACATTCCGTTTCAAATTCAAGTCTTTCAAACAATTCAGAAAGCGATATACATTCTGCTCAAATAATTGAAGTACAAATAACGCATGATCAGATGGATTAAAATTTTTCACCTTGTTCTCTAAAAATCGTTGCATCACAGGATTTTCAAAAGCAGTAATCGTGACGATTTGCTCCTCGGTGAGAATAATACCTATCGGAATCGTTAAATAAATCGCTGAATTAGGCAATTGATCTATTGTATTTAGAATCGGTGTATTTACAACAATCAAACGAACTTCCTCTTCTCTTTCGTAGCGAGGACGTTCATCAATATCTAAGGAATCGGTAAGGAAATCGAGTGGAATGTCTAACTCTTGGGCGAGATATTCCAACTCTTCTTGATTAAAAGGAGGTGAAATATTGACCCAATGAGAAGATACTAACTCGTTCAGTTCCGACAACTGTCCGTGTTCTTTTGTATAGTATCGAATCATAACTATAAGGATCGTCTTTCATTATTGAAGGATTAATTTTAAAATTATGATAGGGACTCTTCTCTATCATATTTTATGGTTGCAAAAGTACGATTTATGAAATGGAATAACGAATTAGAATATTGATTATTCTACTTATTTGATATTGAAGTTTTTAAACAACTTCATTGAAATATTAGTATAATGGCAAATTTAAGCATTTCCTAAAAAG
>CAYLSF010000656.1:0-4755 GCA_964385675.1 uncultured Saprospiraceae bacterium | reverse complement strand
ATTGGATTAACTATTGGAGAGATTAAATCTATTCGAGCGAGGCTAGGGATATAAGCGTTTAATTCAAGAACATGGAAAAAAGCATCATACAAGGTTGGTTAAAACAATTATCTGAAGGAGATTCCTCGGCTTATGAGCGAATATTTAAAGCCTTTTATCCTAGTGTATATAGAAGTGCCTTGCGTATCACAAAAGATGCTACCATCGCTAATGACGCTTGTCAGGAGGTATTTTTAGAATTGTGGAAAAATCGAGCGAAAATAAATGTAACAACTTCCTTAAAATCTTATCTGCATAGAGGGGCTGTAAATCGAAGTTTAAATATTATCAAATCTCGAAATCGGCATGCAGGGCAAAATCTAGAACACGTAGCAGAACCTGTGAATAAAGCGGCAACACCTTCAGAAGTTGCCGAATACAAAGAATTAGAGGAGTACATACAAGAAGCAATTCATCACTTGCCCGAACGTTGTCGTCAAGTATTTGTATTAAGTAGATTTGAAGGCAAGAAATACAAAGAAATTGCACAGTTATTAGGCATATCCGTCAAAACGGTTGAAAATCAGATGTTAAAAGCCTTGAAAGTTTTACGTAAAGCAGTAAAAGATTATAAATCTGACAATCAACACTCGACTCGCTAGGGAGGTATTATAAAGCGTTTTAACTTTTTTTAGCTTGACGTAGGGGTATTGATTCATACGATTGTCTAAAGAGTAGAAAAGGAATAAGCCTAATTATGTATCCAACTAAAATAAGATATGAATGAAGATATTTACATATTGTTGATTTATAAAAAGCTAGATGGCGAAATCTCTGAAAAAGAGGAACGGCAACTCAGCGAATGGCTAGAATCGGATTCAGAACATCAAGCCTTGATGGAAGATTTGACTCTGGCTTATACAGAAAGCGATACCTATATGGAAGCTGAAGCCGAAGATATAGATATACAAGCTGCTTTTGAAACGCAGTTGAAATTAATTGAGCAAGAGGAGCAAAACTCAAAAGTTGTTCCGATACGGACTCAACCCAAGCAATCAAGGCAATTATATCGCCTATTTGCTATAGCAGCTTCTGTCGCCTTATTGATTGCAACTTCTGTTTGGTTTATGAATCAAAGTTCTGATACGCTTACTAATGAGTTAATTGTAAAAACGAGCACAACTGATGAAAATGTCGAATTAGCAGATGGTTCAATCATCACATTAGAAGCAGGAAGTGAAGTGGTTTATCCTTCTCAATTTGACGCCAATAAACGTGTGGTAGAATTAAAAAAAGGAACGGCTACTTTTGATGTAGCGAAGAATAAAGGGCAATTTATTGTAAAAACGACGAGGGGAGATGTTACGGTTTTAGGTACTGTTTTTCAATTAACTGCTCCCGAAAAGGATAAAACATTAGCCTTAAAAGTGATAGAAGGAAAGGTCAATATCAAAAATACAGCCGCTACCCAATCAATGGATGTAATTGCTAATGAAGCCGTAACGATAGTGGGAGATGGTATGTATAAAACAAAATGGGGAGAAACACCTGTAACGTACTTTGACTTTGAATCCACTCCTTTTAATATTGTATTAAAAGAACTAGGAAATCATTTTGAAAAAGAAATAACGGCTAGTGCAGCCATCCAAAATTGTCCAATGACCGTAAAGTTTAATGGCGAAAGTTTAAAAGATATTATTCAAATTATACAAGACCTTTCTTCTGTTGAAGTAGAAACTACATCAAATGGATATAAACTGAAAGGGGATACGTGTGATTAGATAGTCCCGATAGCTATCGGGATAACAAGATTAACAGGATTTAGATGTCAGGCATTTCAAAAATGCCTGACATCTTGGTATTTTAGGCAATTTTATATACAGCATAAGATTTAGCATATTTACTATCAATTACTGACCACTATTGAATGAAGCATAATGACTTAAAAGTTATACTTTCCATATTGTTGGCTCTAGCGACTTGTACGCTATTTGCCCAGAACAATCCTTTAAATCAAAAAATTAATCTAACCTTACAAGAAGCTGATTTTCAAGTAGTCCTCCAGCAAATTGAGCAGCAAACTGATTTTGAGTTTGCTTTTGCCGATGCTATCCTTCCAGATGAATCTTATACTATAGACCGTAAAAATATAACTGTAAAACAAGGATTAAACGTACTGTTAAAAAATACAAAGTTAAAATACAAAGTAGTCGGTCAGCAAATTCTGATTATTAGAAAAAAATACTACGAGCTATATGGTATTATTAAAGACAAATCAACCAATGAAGCTTTAACTGCTGCTACGATTTATATTAAAAACAATAAAACAGGACGCTCCACTAATGAATATGGCTATTATAGTTTTAATTTATTAGAAGGCAGTTATACGCTAGTCATTAGTTACTTAGGAATGCAATCTTCTGAAAAGACGATTGTACTTTCTAAAAAAACTCGTTTAAATGTCTCTCTAGCACCTTATGAATTAGAATTTAAGGAAGTGATTGTTAATCCAACGCAGAATGGAGAATTAACAGAGAATGCTCCGTTAGATCAAAAATCCATGATGGCATTAAGCGGCTTGACCCCAGGTATTGGAGGTGAACCCGATTTATTACACATTATAAGAGCAAAAGCAGGCGTGCAGTCAAGTGCAGGAGGAATAGGTGGATTTTATGTAAGAGGTGGAAATACTGGACATAATTTGGTCTTACTCGATGGTGTTCCTGTTTATAATTGGATGCACTTATTGGGTATGAATTCCATTTTTCATCCCGAAGCCGTGCGAGGTGTTCAATTTCATACCGCAGGCTTTTCAGCGAAGTATGGTGGGCGTATCGCTTCTGTAATTGATATTCAATCAAAAGAAGGAAACCCTGAGAAATGGACAGGAATGGCTGGTGTAAATGAACGTAGTTATCATGGGCATATTAGTGGACCTTTAGGAAATGATAAAGGAGCCTTCTGGATTGGAGGTAGAGAACTGCATCAAGCACCCTATGTACGAGATATTATCCAAGATGCTTTCCCTAATAGTAATCTAAAAGGCATTAATCCTTATTATTATGATTTTAATGCGAAAATTAATCAACAGTTTGGTTTAAATGATCGAATTTATTTAAGCTATTACAATGGCTTGGATAATATTTCGGCATCTACATCAGCAGACGAAGAGGAGCTTGAAATTGGAGATGAAGTCATAGAGAATGATTTAAATTATGGCAATAGGATTGCCTCATTGAGGTGGAATCATATCTATGGTAAAAATTTATTTTCTAATCTAACGGTTAATTATAGTGATTTTTCCAACCAATTTTATGAATTGGCTTCTACTGTAGTAGAGGCAGAAGAAGAAAGTGATTTTGTATATTCTGATGTTCGCTCCAATAATACGGAATGGTCGGTAAAATTAGATGTAGATTGGACGGTGAAAGATCACCATATTAAAGCCGGTGGTGCATTTCATCAATATAATTTTTTACCGTTTTATGGGGTTTACGATCAAGACTCAGATTTCTTTCCAGAAGACGAAGAACTGGTTTTGGATTCCTTAGCAGGAGAGATTGCGTTAGGGTTAGGATTAGACGCTACGCATACGGCTCTATATGTGGAAGACGAAATGTCATTATCAGAAAAAACTAAATTACGACTTGGTGTACGGTACACTACCTTTTCCGTAGTGGATAATGATTTAATAGATGAAAGTAGTTATTTTCAGCATTTAGAACCTCGCTTACTATTGACCACTAAATTAACAGATGATAGCTGGCTAGCCTTTTCTACCACTAAAATGGTTCAGTACATTCACCTAATTTCAAATGTAGATATAGGACTACCACAAGATTTATGGTTGCCTTCTATAAATGAATTTGAACCAACTACCGCTTGGCAAATTGGAATGGATTATCATAAAAATATAGCGGATAAGTGGCGACTGAAAGGAGCCATTTACTATAAATTGATGGATAACCTTATCGTACAACCTGACACCATATCAAAAGTGAACTTTGGAGAAGATGTAACCGATCAACTGCTAACAGGGACAGGAGAGAGTTATGGAGGAGAGTTCTCCGCACTATATAAATCAGGAAAATGGACAGGTTTTGGTTCGTATGCGTTAAGTTGGGCAAATCGTAACTACGAGCAATTAAATACAGGAGAAGCCTTTGCTTTTCAATTTGATGCACGACATTATCTACAATTATTATTTCACTATCAAATAACGCCTCAATTACAAGTTGGTATAAGAGGGCATTTTAGTTCTCCTCGTCCACAATTGGTTTCCTTTTTTGGAACATTAGGGGGTGGCATAGAGCTATACGATATAAATGAAGAGGGTACACGAAATGGAAAAAGAGGCAAATTAGAACATCGCCTAGATGTGAATATGAATTATAATTTTAAAACTAAAAACATTCACCATCAACTTCGATTGGGTTTATATAATGTATATAATCGTCAAAATCCTATCTTTTACTATCAAGATGAACAGGAACAACCTACGATTCCTGGTTTATTTGTTCCTTTTATGATTTCGGGGTATTATAGTTTGAGGTTTTAGGGGATTTTATCACTCTACTCGATAGCTATTGGCATCGTTGATCATATCGCTTTATTAATCCGTACTATTGTTGAATTATTTTGTTTTCAATTATGTTAATTATTGGTACTAGGTACTAGCATCAATAATAGATAAAGATAGTTTAATGGACTTTTATGCTGAATTTATTGGTAAATTAAATGAGGAGAGAATATCAAAAAACTCATCAGAGCCCGATA
>CAYLSF010000655.1:1458-4763 GCA_964385675.1 uncultured Saprospiraceae bacterium | reverse complement strand
CACAAGAGAACACTTCTAAAATAATATATTACAATATGCTAAGTATATTGTATAAGTTTAATTTTCTGCAATCTTACACACAAAACCTAATTAGGAATCAAGAAATTAGTTAATTCTAAGGTATCTAATGTTCAATGAAAAAAATTGAACTTTAACTAATTACTACAATTCTGAACAATTAATTTTTTTTATACTATACACCATTTCCTAAAATTCTAAACATTTACTATGAAATTGGTACATTTATTTATTGTAACGATATTTTCTTTGAGTCTTCATGCTCAAACAACACTAGAAGAGTTTGATTATTTAACGCGTGATTATGCTCGTGCGATAGCTCAAAGTGATAATCCTATTAAGGAAGGTTATTATTTTGAGAATCTCTTAGATATGGTAGATAAAAGTGGTAAGGTTTTACTGTTGTATCGAGAAGATCAAGAAAGTTTAATTCCTACTGCAACACAAATGCATGTCTATGACGGTGCTAAAACTTTTTATTTATGTATTCCTCATGACGATTCTCCTAAGGTCGTACTAGATAAACATGCAGATGACTTACAAAGAATGTTTGAAGCAAGTGAGACCGCTAGAGTCAATTATGGTAAGATAATGAAAGTTTATCCCCGTCAGCTCAAAAAGTACTTTGCTGAAATTCGAGCATTAGAAGCGAACTTAGTTTCAAACGAACCTGATACTCCTTCAAGAGAAGTTTCTAATACTAGAGAAATTACAAAAGTAGAAAATGAACCCAATACTGAAGTGGTAGAACCTCAAATGGATCGCACAAATCGTAAACCTTTAGTAGAAATTGAGCCTACCAAAGCACCTATTTTAACGAACAAAGATCCAAAAAAGGTTAATAAAAGACCATCAGTCGGTAAACGCTCAAAATGTATGCTTAATGCTAGATTGAAAACTAGAGAAGTGGTGGGTCAACCGCCAATCAATAATTTAACAAACACTATGGGTAACGTGAAAGTGCAAGTTTGTATTAATGCTCAAGGTCGAGTGATTTCCGCTAATTTTGTACGAAAAGGCTCTGACACTCGTGATGAAGATCTAGTCAATCAAGCCGTAAAATTAGCGAAGCAACATCGCTTTGCAAAAAGTCACCGTTCTCGTCAATGTGGTTCTATGGTATTTTCTTTTAAATAAAAAATGTTCAGTCAAAAGCAAAAAGCCATCAATTGAGTTTTCAATTGATGGCTTTTTTAGCTCTATAAATTTATTTCTTTATGAATATTTGCCCTTGCTTTAGTTTCAAGTAAGCTTTGAAAAATTGTGGTATAATACATTGAAGGACGCTCTAAAAATTTTTGCATTACTAATTTTCGGCCATATTTAAACTCCTCATCTGAATAGACCAAATACTCACGTCGTATTGCTTTTGTATAATTTTGATAAGTATCCCAACTTGTTGCCAAAATGGATAAATCAATATCTAATAAAATTCTATTCAATGTTCCATTTAGCCCTTCTTGATAGATTGGCAAATGTTTTTGCGTACTCTTGATTAAATTTTCAATTATTTGAAGAGAGTCAACGTCAAGAAATTCCTTCAATAGCTCCGTAGATTTATAGGCAGAATCAATTTCATTGTTCTTATTGCCAATTGTATAAATAATATCATGAAACCAAATAGACGCTTCTAATAGTATGTTCTCTATTTTAAAGAGTTGGTCTAAGACATTAAATAAACTATGTAAATGAACTAGATTATGATATGTTCTGTGCGATTCTGAATAGTATTGAGTGATAATTTCAAAAATTTGCTGTTTTTTTTCAATTGACATTTTTAAGCTATCAGCAAACCTTATCCACCTATTTTTCAGATACAAATATTCACTTTCATCCAACTTATCCTTAATTTGAATGTTTAGTTTCATTAGCAAAACGAACTTAAAATTCAACAAACTTCCTACTTCCGCATAGCCTCAACAGGATCCATCCATGATGCCTGTAAGGCGGGGATAAAACCAGCTAAAATTCCGCATATCACAGAGATACTCGTTCCAAAAATAGCATTTTCGGCTGATAGGAATATTTCAAAATCAAGGGCAGCTGTAGCTCCCCAAGCACAAAGATAGACTAAAGCTAATCCAATAGCACCACCCAAAAAGCAGAGTATAATGGATTCAATAATAAATTCCAATAATATCATATATTGCTTAGCTCCTAAGGCTTTTTTAATACCAATTAAGTTTGTACGTTCTTTTACGGAAACAAACATGATATTTGCCACACTAAATACCCCAACAATCAATGAAAATCCACCAATAAATAAAGCAGCACCTTTGAGCGAACCAAAAATTACATCAAAAAAATTAGTTAAAATTGAAATTTGATTGAGTGCAAAATTATTCTCTTCTTTTGGTTTTAATAATCGCTCTCTGCGTAAAGCAATAGTCACCTCATCTTTAAGCTGTTCGATAGATACATTTTCTGCTGCTCGCACCATAATGCTTCCATGTCGTTTGACATTCGCTAAATACTTAGCAGCATTATAGGATAGAATAACCACTTCATCAAAGTTAGTAGGATTAATTAAATCTTGTCCTTCTTTTTCCATTACACCAATGACCTGATATTTTCGTCCCATGACTTTAATCTTCTTACCGATAGGATCGATATTATCTCCAAATAAAGTACCCGCTACTTGATGTCCTAAGACAGCTACATTTGCACCATAATGATGTTCAGAAGGTGAAAAATATCTTCCCTTCTCAAATTGTAACTCAAAGATTTTATCATACTCATAGGTAACTCCAATGATAGCCGCTCCTTCTACGTTATTTGAACGATATTCAACGGGTTTTACACCAATAACTGCGGAATAAGCTGCATTATCATATACCCTTACGTTTTCAGTAATAGCTTTGAAGTCATCATAATCTGGTTCAGGACGACGCATGATTTTAAACCAGTTATCTTTTGGGTTTTGCCCCCAATCAAACCTATTGACATAAATCACATCATCTCCCAACTCATCAAAACTTGAGCGAATATTATACTCCAAAGAACTTACTGCTGAAAATATAGCGATAATACACCATATCCCAATTGTAATTCCTAAGAGAGACAAAAATGTTCGCAGCTTGTTACCCGCTAATTGTCCCCAAGCTTGATTGATACTTTCGTATAATATTTTAAATAATACGTTCATTTTAATTTGATGTTATGAATAAACATAAAACAATTGCTCCAAACACTCATGGATATACATTGGCACCCAATTGCTTCTTAGGCATCAAAGTTGATAAAAAATACAATGATGAAAGAAAGCTTTAGATAACAAGTTGAATTTT
>CAYLSF010000655.1:0-1448 GCA_964385675.1 uncultured Saprospiraceae bacterium | reverse complement strand
AAACCCCAAAACCCAAAAACCCGGTGGACTAATTTATAGATTTTAATAAAAAAATACTTATTATCCTTTTTTGGTAGAAATACTACGTTTATTATTGATAAAGGCTTATCTTTGCAGCCCAATTTTAAAAAAAAATTGCATATATGCGAATGAAATTATCGCAGTTCAATTTTGAATTGCCACAAGAATTAATTGCTAAGTACCCGACCAACAATAGAGACGAATCACGCCTGATGATTGTACATCGTGAAACGGGTAAGATTGAACATAAAATCTTCAAAGATGTCTTAGGATATTTTGATGAGGAAGACGTTCTCGTTTTCAATAATACTAAGGTATTTCCAGCAAGATTATTCGGTAAAAAAGAAAAAACTGGTGCCAAGATTGAAGTATTTTTATTGAGAGAACTCAATAATGAAATGCGTCTTTGGGATGTACTTGTAGATCCTGCTCGTAAAATCAGAGTTGGTAATAAACTATATTTTGCAGACAAGAATGGAAATGAAATCCTAGTAGCAGAGGTTGTTGATAACACTACTTCTAGAGGACGTACCATTCGTTTCTTATTTGACGGAACAGATGAAGAATTTAGAGCTCAATTGGATGTATTAGGGAATACGCCATTACCTAAATACATTAATAGATCTCCCGAGCCAATTGATAAAGAACGTTATCAAACTATTTATGCTTCAGAGGTAGGAGCAGTAGCAGCCCCTACTGCAGGTCTGCACTTTAGTAGAGAATTGATGAAACGTTTTGAAATCAAGGGAGTTAACTTCGCAGAATTAACGCTACATGTTGGTCTAGGAACTTTTCGGAATATTGAAGTAGAAGATTTATCAAAGCATAAAATGGATGCAGAATATTTCTCTATTAATCAAAAGGCAGTTGATATAGTTAATAAAGGACTTGATGATAAACGCCGCGTTTGTTCAGTAGGAACTACTTCTATGCGTTCTTTAGAAACAGCAGTTTCTGCGACGAATACACTAAAAACAGCACAGGGTTGGACAAATAAATTTATCTATCCACCATATGAATTTACTATCGCCAATTGTATGATTACCAATTTCCATGTACCAAAATCTAGTTTATTAATTATGATTTGTGCTTTTGGTGGTTATGATTTGATGATGAGTGCTTATGAAGTAGCGGTAAAAGAAAAATATCGTTTCTATAGTTATGGAGATGCAATGTTAATATTATAAAATATGCCATTTCATCACTAAAAAGCGGGTTCTTGAAGTTTTCAAGAACCCGCTTTTTGTTATTAAGATATCAGTTATTACAACAAGTCAATACTTAAACTAACGTCTAATACTACTACACATTTCGGATTTTGGTGAAATTCGTTCTGAAACCTGTCTGCCGATAAAGGCAGGTCGTACATCCGAACTGAACACACTATGGATTTGAAATCCATAGGTTCAACTGGACGGACTTAAAGT
>CAYLSF010000654.1:0-4790 GCA_964385675.1 uncultured Saprospiraceae bacterium | reverse complement strand
AAGCTGGTAAAAATGTGCAAAATATACTTTTAAATAAGAACTTCGTAGTCGTTTTATCAATACACGATAAAAGTCATAATATCTTAGGGTTAGAACTATTCAATCACAATAATAATTACCTCACACATTTTTTAGAAGAAATTAATATAGTGATTCGTAAATAGTGGTTAGTGATTAGTAAAGTACTTTATTAATCAATCAACTAGAATAAACCAGCTATTTATCATTTAGATCACTAATCCTATTCCATAGATGCAAAAATTGGTATCTGTGGAATAGGTTTTTCATTTTCAAAAAGGAGGTATTCACTCAATAAATGCGATAATCAAAAATCGATTCTCAATTGTCGATTATCGTAAATATTAAATTGCGTCCTAGTTGTATGAAAGCACATGTACTTCTTTTGAGTTACCTATTTCTATGTCACCTTATATTCGCTCAAGATAACACTACAATTAAAAAAGAGTATGAAGCCACCAGAGTAGAAACATCACCAATTATTGATGGATTTTTGGATGATGAAGTTTGGTTACAGAAGCCTGTAGCTGATGATTTCACGCAAGCTGCTCCTAATCCTCTTGCTCCTTCTGCTTATCGTTCAGAAATTAAAATGGTGTATAATGATGAGTTTGTTTACATCGGAGCAATGTTGTATGATAATGCTCCTGATAGTATTTTAAAACAACTCACACAACGAGACGATTTAGGAAATTCTGATTGGTTTGGTGTTGTACTGAACCCTTATATGGATGGTATCAACGGTGTAGGTTTTATTGTAAGTGCAGCAGGAGTACAATTCGATACACAATATTCTATCAATAATGAAGATGCAAATTGGAATGCGGTATGGCGTTCTGCCGTTCAAATTCATGAAAAAGGCTGGAGTATAGAAATGGCAATTCCTTATTCTGCTTTGCGATTTCCAGACAAAGTAGAACAAGAATGGGGTGTCAATTTTATACGCACTGTAAGAAGAACTCGTGAACGAGCGTGGTGGAATCCTTACGATCCTAATAAAAACGGTTTCTTAAATCAAGCGGGTAAAGTGGTCGGGATTCGTAATGTGCAATCACCTATTCGTTTGTTTTTATATCCTTATGTCTCTGCACAAGTAGAGCATAATAATTTTGATGGTGGTTCTAATTGGAGTAATGCGTTCAATGCTGGGATGGATATTAAGTATGGTATCAATGAAGCCTTCACATTAGACATGACTTTAATTCCAGACTTTGGTCAAGTTCAGTCCGATAATCAAGTCCTCAACCTCTCTCCTTTTGAAGTTCAATTTGATGAAAATAGACAATTCTTTACAGAAGGAACAGAGTTATTTAATAAAGCAAATCTCTTATATTCTCGAAGAATTGGTGGTAATCCTTTTGACGATAGTGAAGTGTATGAACTTGAAGAACAAGGCTATAACGTTATTGATAATCCTTCGACTGTCCAATTATTAAACTCTACTAAAATATCGGGAAGAACCAATAAAGGACTAGGAATAGGTTTTTTTAACTCCTTTACAAATACAACTTACGCCACACTAGAAGATCAAGATGGACAAACGAAATTGGTTAAAACAAGTCCGTTTACGAATTATAATGTAACGGTATTGGATCAGAATTTTAAAAATAACTCTTATTTCTCTCTTATCAATACCAATGTTTTTAGAGATGGCGAAGCCTATGAAGCCAATGTAACAGGAACAGAGTTTCAATTTAACGATAAATCCAATACTTGGTCATTTGATGGCGATGGTGCCGTCAGTCAAAAATATTTCTCTCCTGATAATCAAGATATTGGTTATCGGTATCAATTATCATTTGGTAAAGTGAGTGGTACATTTCAATACGGAACCAGTTTTAGTGCTTCCTCTGATAATTACGATCAAAACGACTTAGGCTTTTTTACACGTAATAATTTTATGGTCAATAGCCTTTATGCCAATTATAATTACATCAAGCCTTTTGGAAATTTTCAGCGATTTGGTGTCGGGCTTTATACCTTTATTGATCAGCGTTTTATTCCTCGTAGTTTTCAAAGCTCAGGAATCAACCTTAATACTTGGTTTATTACCAAAGGCTTTTTTGCCTTCGGAGTAAGCGGCTTTGCTAACTATGCTGATATTAATGATTACTTTGAACCTAGAAGTGAAGGACGTTTTTTGGTTGTCCCTAGAAATGACCGTTTCAATGCATGGTTATCGAGTGATTATAGAAAGAAATTTGCCCTAGATTTACGATTCAATTATAGAACATTCGAGCAAGACAATCGAAATAGTTATTTCATTACCATTGAGCCTCGTTATCGTTTTAATGACAAATTATCTATGGTGCTAGAAAGCGAAGTAGGTAAACGATTTAGTAATATCGGCTGGGTCAATGCCTTGGATAATGGTGATATCATCATGGGTGAACGTAATATCACCAATGTCGAGAATGTCTTTAATATCGATTATATTTTTAATAATCTTATGGGACTGACATTCCGCCTACGTCATAATTGGACAGATGTTGTTTATCAAAAATATCATTTATTGGAAGAGGATGGTCTTTTAGGAACAACGACCTATAACGGCTTAGATGAATCTACGAATGAGTCCTTACACAATACTAATTTCAATGCCTTCAATATTGATATGGTGTATCGCTGGCAATTTGCACCCGGTAGTGAACTAACTGCCGTCTGGAAAAATGCGGTTTTTGATTTTAATAGAGATATTGATCAAGGTTATTTCTATAATTTAGAAGAAACGCTTCAAGGCGAGCAAACCAATAATTTCTCTATCAAAATCTTATATTTTGTAGATTATCTCAATTTGAGAGCTACTGCGAATGATTGGTTTTGAGAAGGTATAAGGTATAAGGTCAAAAAACATATTTTTATGATATTCTCATTTAGTTCGACTAAAACTAATTCCAATAAAAACCTTATACCTTGAACCTTACACCTCATTTTTAACATTTAAATCCATATCTGCATAGAAGCCTAAGTCTTTATTGGTTAGCAGTTTTGTGTAGAATGCAATTTGTCCTGTGTGATAAGAATAATGCTCAATCACATGTAAAATATTGCCCAATCCAGAAAACTCGAATCCTTGAACGAAACGGACTCTTAATAATTCTTCTTCAGAAATATTTTCAATGACAGATGAAGCTTCTTCTATCACTTGACTAATCTTTTCTAACAATTCTGCCTTTGACAAACCACCTTGAATGGAAAACTCCAAATCACGGGTTCTTTTATCTTCTATGCCTCCTATTGAAGAGGTGATATACTGTGTAATATTTCCACACAAATGCACGATTAAATTCCCAATAGAGTTAGATTGCTCATTTGGTCGTTGCCATACTTGAACTTCCGTCAATTTTGCTAAAGATTTTTCGATACGAGGTAGGTTTTCGCTAAATCGAAAAAGAGCTTGTGCTATAAATTCTTTAGATGTTGGTGTCATGTAGTTTGAATTTAGTTGTAAATGCTTATTTTGAGTTTAAAAGTAGGAAAATTTCAAGACATCCAATCCATAGAAAATGACGCTTACGCTAACCTTTTCTGTTTTACTCATTGGTGCAGTCATTGCACAAGGGATTTTAGCTGCTGCATTGTTATTTTTGCAACAATACAATGCTAAAGCTAATCGGTTTTTAGGGTTGTTAGTATTGTTATTTTCTTTGTGGTTATGTGATACCTTTTTTAGCATTGGAAATTTATATCAACAAGATCCAAATCTTTACTTTTTGCCTATTTATTACTCTTTTGCTTTTGGACCTTTAGTTTATTTCTATACCAAATCTATTACGCAACAAGACTTTAAATTCTCAAAAAAAGATTATTGGCATTTTCTTCCTGTCTTATTACAAGCCAGTTTATATATTTTCTTGCAATGTAGCGATTATAATTTTAGGCGTTGGTTTTGGTTTGAAGTGCATTTTCCTTACACCTATAATTTAGAATTTCACTTAAGTCTGCTTTCTCTATTGGTTTACCTCTATTTATCCTATCAATTGATTCAAACTTATCAAAATTGGATTAAAAATTATTACTCTGAAATTTCAACTATCAATCTCTCTTGGTTAAAACGAGTTCTAGTTTACCTTGCCATTGTTTGTGTCTTTTGGTCAATTGATTCCATTTTAAGAGCCTTTTGGCACTATTATTCCGACCAACCATTTTCTGCTATTGCTATGGGGTTTGTCATTTTAGCTTTAGCCATCGGAGGGTTAGTACAAATAGATTTAGCGAATAAAGGTATCAAAAATGATATGCCAGAATTACCAACATCAAAACAAGAAGAACTTGATCAACAAGTATTATCGAAGATTAAGGCTATTATGACCAAACAAAAACCACATCTCAACCCCAATCTAACTTTAGAAGCATTTGCCAAAATGGTAAAATTACCCACTCGTCAAGTTTCTACCCATATTAATCATGGTTTCAATCAGTCCTTTATTGACTTTATTAATCAATATCGAGTAGAAGCCGTCAAGCAACATTTACAAAATAACGACTTACAACAATTGACTTTATTGGGTATTGCCCTAGAATCGGGGTTCAATTCAAAATCCACTTTCAATAGAGTTTTTAAAAAAATGACAGGAGAAAGCCCATCTGCCTATCAAAAACGACTCAAAACATGATTTGACACTGCCCAAAGTATGTATTAAGTCGCTTTCTCTCCAATTTTCCCTCACTTTTGAAGCATTAATTAAATTTTTTAAAATCTATTCAATTTAAAATCATGACAATGCTTCGCACTATTTCAATTGTATTACTAGTCTTATTTATTGGCTTAT
>CAYLSF010000653.1:0-4794 GCA_964385675.1 uncultured Saprospiraceae bacterium | reverse complement strand
TAACAATTGATTTCCAGACAGTTAAAGCATTCGGCATCATTTTGACAATATATTAAGTGTAACTAATACAGGTAATATCCAAAAGTAAGTATCAATAAAAACAATTCAGAGGTCTCAATTAGAGACAAAGGGTGAGCTTTAATAATCGTTAATTTTTGGTGTTATATATTGAGTGTGTAGTATTTAACCCCTTCTTTCGGGAAGGGGTTATTTTTTCAAAAAAATAAGGAGACATCATATAATCGTCTCCTCATTCAAATTTAATTATTTATTACTCCTATTTCTACTCCACCGTAACCCTCATCCCTTCCGAATGAGACGTAAATTCAGGTGCATACATACATTGAATCGTCGTCACCCCGTTAGAGAATATTCCTTTATGATTGACTCTTAAAGGATATTCAAAAACGTAAGTTCCTTTTGGTAAATAGCTAATAAAGAAGTTGGTAGAAGCATCTTTAGTCGCTTCATAATACCCTAAGCCACCTTGATATTTGTATTGACTCAATACATTGATGGGCTCAAAACCTGACGCTCTTGTATCTTTCAAATGCACATATTCCATATCTCTATCCACTCTTAATTCGATACGAACTTTGATTTTATCACCTGTGGTCAATTTAGTTTTTTCAGAAACGGGTTTGATTTCTGGTCCTCTATCGGTATTGAATTCTTTGAAGAGTTGTTTTTTCAATTTCAAAGGCGTATCCTCAAAGGTTTCGACCTTATCCATATCTTCAAAGTATTGCCAATATAACGCGCCCCAAGCTGGATTTTTATTTGGGTTCACCACTTTAATATCGGCAAAAGAATTATTGATTTCATCGCCTTTAAAAGCCGTTTTAAAGTAACCCGTTCCTGCTTCTTTTTGTACCCGAGATTGGTCAAATTGTTGACCGCCAAAGTAAATATCTACGTCTTTATCTTCCAATAACCAATTACCGCCACTCAATAACATCGCATAAACTGCTGCTGCCGTTGATTTTGTCGTTTTCCAATGGGTCGTTTGTTTATTTTTCAATAACCATACTTTCAAGTCATCTACGGCTTGTGCATCTTCTGCCACTTCATTAAAAACTTCAATCATTAAAGAGTGTGTCTCAATCGGTAATTGATACCACCAATATCCACTAGGGTATTTCCAATACATTCCCAATTCCGCATTATTTAACGAGCGTTCCTTTAAGGATTTTACAATAGCTTTTGAATTTTCAGCATCATCCAAACGATGTAAAGTCAATGCAATCATCCCTTGTGCATATTGATTTTTATCCAACCAATATTTTTTAGCTTGCCCCACAAAGTAATCCATTGCCTCTTGTGTCTTTTTATTTCTATCTTGACTCAAATAGAAGGAACGACTATACAAATAATGCGTAGCAATATGACTTAAATGGTCATCCTCCATTTTGGTGTAACCTTTAGCTGCACGAGCTTTTATCTTTTCATGATATTCTACGATGCGATTATCAATATATTTAACGGCTTCTTCTAACATATCGCCTGCCGCATCGGTGCTACTCATACCCGATAGCTTTTCATCCACCCCCAAACGCTTCAAGTGTCCCATACCTTCCACAATGTATTGCGTGATATACCAACTATCTCGCCCACCAGGAAACCATGCAAATCCACCATTTGACAATTGACGGTCGCCAATCTTTTTCATGGCTCTATCTAGCTCATTACTCATGCGATTTAAATCGAATAATAAGCCGATATTTTTCTTTTGTTGTGCCTCACTTTGAGCATTGAGTACCCACGGTGTTTCCTCCAATAAAGCATATTTGAGTTCTTGATTTTTCGTCAAATTACTCTCCAACGCATCGGGTGTCATTTCTTTCCAAGAGTCAAAAACTTGCTTCACTTTTGGATGAGAATTGGCAACAGAAGTCGCTAAACTATTGGAATAATAACGGCTAAACACTTGCTCTGTACACTCATAAGGATATTCCATCAAATAGGGTAAGGCCTGTACGGCATACCATGCAGGATTAGAGGTAAACTCTAAGGTCATTTGATGGTGCTTCAAGCTGCTAGAAGTTGACGCCTTTTTCATGGCAGCAAAAGAGAAGTTTTTCGTTTGTTCTCCTCGTACAGGCAGTGGCTGCGTTTCTACCAATAACATTCTATTGGTCAAAACAGGTAAGGTACTTTCTTCTCCATCCGAGAAGTCACCCGCTTTGGCAATCACTCTATAAGTCACTGCTGCTACGCCACTATCAGGAATTTTTAGCTTCCAAACTAATGGTGCAGATTGTCCTTGTTTCGCTGTAAAAGATAAATTAGCCTTATCATTTTGCAATTTCGCATCAATTGGCTGCATATTTAAACCATCGAATAATTGCAAGACTGCCGAGCCACTCAAATCTTTATCCGATAAATTACTCACCTTAGCCGTAAAGAAAATTTCATCATTTTCACGGAAAAATCTTGGAGCATTGGGTTGAACCATCAAGTCTTTTTGCGTTACGACTTCTTTTTGTGTAATCGCATATTCCAATTCCTTTGTATGAGCAAACCCTAAAAATTTCCAACGGGTTAAGGCTTCATTCATCTTGAATTTGATGATAATATTTCCTTCTTCATCGGTTTGTAGATTCGGTAAGAAAAAGACCGTTTCGTTTAAGTTGGTTCGGACTTTTACGTCTGAAAAGTCTTCCTGTGTTTTATCGTCAGTTTCTTCTTCTGTTGTAAGTTTTGATTTATTTACTAAATCTAGTTCCAACTTATCATTTTCCTCTTCTACATAGCCAGATACAATAGCTGTTTCCGCTGCATATTCCGCAGGAGGAACAGCAGATTTCATCATCGGAGGAGGAGCGGACATTGTCAATTCACTATCCGCCGATCTTGACCGCATCATTTTTTTAGCTCTTCTTGAGCGATACGAATACTCGTTAAAAGAAAATCCAAACCAATTTAAATTAGCATAACTTCTATAAACACCGCCTACACCCTGTGGCTGCCAATTATCATATAATAACCTTGAATTCAAAGATGTAAAATTATCTTCTCCTTTGATCCGCTTGTTCGTGTAATTGGTTGTATAAAAATTAGCCGTCCAATTATTAACCGCAAATTCATCTAACGAAGCGTCATACATCGTTGCCACCATTTCAGCCGCTACTTTATCTTTCTTCGCACCTGAGATTTTGATTTGCCATTCTTCCTCTTGTCCTGGCAATAGCTTATCTCTAAAGGTGCTATATTCAATTTTTAAGTCTTTGTTTGACCAAGGTACGGTAACAACTTGCCCTTTAGAGAAAAAGCGATTATTGACTACCGTAGCAACATGGTAATATTTTCCACCTCTATCAATTTCATTGACAGGAATAGTCACTTTCCCCTTGCTTTTAACTTTTAACCATTTAGATTCCAATAAAGTATTTCCACGATAGGTTTCTACTAAAGCGTGAGCGGTAGTCTTTGCCGAACCAACATGAACGGTAACATTTTCCCCCGGTTCTGCTACTCTTTTGGGTGCATAGTGCCAGAAGGCTTCTTCTAATGCTATTTCTTTATTATCTAAATCAAAGACCGTAAAGTATTTTATAATCTCAATACTTTCTCCATACTTATCTTGCGTGGTTAAAGTCAATTTATATTTTCCTTGACCCCAAGTATTGATATTATTCAACTTAACTTCTTTACGGTATTCGGTGTCTATCTTATCTTCAAATACTTGACGATAGACTTTCCAGCTTGAAAATTGGTCTTCTTTATCAAAAGCATAGGTTGGGAAAGCTGCTTTGAAGGCAGATTTCTTTAAAATTTGTCTATCCGGCTTTGGCCAATACCGTTTTCTATAAATAACATTGGGTTGTTCCAATTTTTCAATTTTCAAATACCCCATTGCTCGTTCAAACTCTCCATTAAGGTTACGACTACTCAATGTAAAAGATTTCACCTCATCGCTATTGACTTGTTCGGGTACATTAATAGACATTTCTAGTGCGACATAACCGACTTTTACATTGGTTTGATTGCTTCGAGTTTCGCCATTAATATCCGTTACATCCGCATAAATGGTGTAATTAAAAGTAGGTTGTTGGTCTTTTGCAATCGACTTATCGGGTACGGCATCAAAAGTAACTTTGAATTGTCCGTTTTCGTCTGTTTCTGTAGTACCATTCGTAATTTCCATTTCGCTACTTGGCGGCGAGTACATATACCACCAACGCCAATATGGAAATTGTGCTTTTCTGACTACTCGATACGTCACTTTTGCACCATCTATATTATTCCCTGCAAAGGCTTTGGCTTGTCCTATGGCTGTAACCTTATCATTTAACTTATAGCTTTCTTTGACAGGGTCAAAAGTTACCTCAAACTTTGGACGCTTATATTCTTCTACTCTAAAGTATTTTCTACTTCTTGTCGTTCCACATTGTAATTGCATTCTACCCGTCAACCCACTATTCGGTGCAGTAAATGAACCCTGAAAAGTTCCGTATTCATTGGTTTGTACTTCTATCTTTTTGACCAATTGATAATTCGCATCTAAAAATTTAATCGTACTTTTCTTATTCGCTACAATCTTACTTTCATTGGAATTCGTCTTTTTAGAGGTCATCAAACCTTTAAAATATACGGTCTGACCAGGGCGATAAATCGCTCTATCTAAAAAGAATAAGGTCTTTTCACTAGTTCCCACTCTAGGTTCACGATATCTATAATTTCTGTATCCTCTATCTAAATACAATACATCTTTTCCTTTAGAAAATTTTATTCTAAAATAGGAGTCTCTCAAACTAGGCTGAATTTTACCATCTGCATCAGAAGTTAATTGAC
>CAYLSF010000652.1:0-4798 GCA_964385675.1 uncultured Saprospiraceae bacterium | reverse complement strand
CTCCAATAAAGTATTGTGTTTATACCCCATAAAAATTTAACAAATTTCAATAATGGAAATATACCTATAACTTGTCTCTATTTCAATAAAAAAAGGAATTTAACATTTATAATCATAATAAATGATGAATCAACTTATCAACTTTAAGTAGTTATGATGCAGTAGTTTTCTGCTGATTTGGTGAGTCTTGGAGTATTAAATTGAATATAATTATTTATATAACCTTTATTTTAATCACAAAAAAATTATATTGTTTCAACCTAATAGTGTTATTTTTGAATTTTAATAAGTAATATACTGATTTTAATGCTATTACAATGTCTATTAATATAGACTAAGTTGGTTTTCAGTAGTCACATTATATACCTAAAAAAATTTACAGTAGATTATTTCATCATGGATTTGTACGATGTTTTTCCTCATGCTGACAGAAATGGAGCAAGTACGAGTGGTTTGAAAACACAGTTAATGCAGCAGATCGCAGAAAATGCAACGCCGATCACTACAGATAAGTTCAAACTAATTGTAGCGGATCATCATCTTTTCCTTCGCTCTGGAGGAGCAGGTGGTAAATGGCAGACGCTTTCGGTTAGTGGACTGATCTTAGCTATTTATACAGGGGCAAAAGGAGAAGAAGGTACACAAGCAAATTTTGAAAGAACACACATTCCTACTTCCATATATCTTCAAGAATTATTATTACCCTTTTCTAATTTCTGTGGTACTTTTTGTAAAAATCAAGATTTTAGCGAAGCGGATTTAAGTGGTAGCTTGATGACAGATGCTTATCTGGAACGGACTATTTTTGCAGATGCTAATTTGCAAAATGTAGATTTTTCAAGGGCAAACCTACGTAATGTTTCTTTTATGAATGCTAACTTAAAAGGAACTGACTTTGAAAATGCAGACCTTACTGGTGCTGATTTTAGAGGGGCTATTTTAGATGGCTCTAGATTCCCAGGGGCTATTCTAAAAGATGTTAAATATTAAATCTTCGTCTTTTAAAAGGCAAATGCCAAGCCACTATATAAACCATATCGCTTATTTTTGAAGGTAAAATCATCCATGATAGACCCCATTGCCTGTTTATATTCAACTCCCAATACCCACTCAACTAATTCATTCATTTGTAACTTATACTCAAATCCAATAATTAAATCAAATTGTATGTTCTTCAGTTGCTCAGGGAGTTCTGCTGTTTCCAATGTGTTATTGATATTATATTGTTGACGACTTCCATCGAGAAGGAAGTTAGTAGAAACGCCCAATCTACAATAAAGACTGCTTGTTTCTTCAATTAAAATAAAATCTAGATGTAGTGGAATATTGAGGTAATTCACATCGTAGATTTCATCTGTTTTTACCGTTAAACTATCACAAGTCGTACAGTAATAATTGGCAGTAAATTTTCTATTTTCATAATTAGCTCCTAATCCTATTTGATAATTTCTATTTAGAAATTTATTCACTACCAAACCATAATTATAAGCAGGTTCTGTAAAATAATTAATACCTGCGGTATCCCCTAGTTCCTCTCTTTGATCACTATAATTAGTAAAGTATCCAACTTGAAATGTTGTTGTAAAATCCCATTTTTTACTCAATTGTGCCTTAACAGATGAAAACACGAATAGGAGTAAAAACGCTAGATAAACTTTATTTGGAATATTTAATCTACAGTTTAACATTTGGAATTTTCTTTATTTATTTGCCAATTGACCGCAAGCCGCATCTATATCTTTACCTCTACTTCTTCTCAACGTAAAAGCAATTTTATATTCTCTTAAGTAACGAGCAAAAGCGTCAACTCGATCAGCCTTAGCCTTAGAAAAAGGAGCGTCATCAATTGGATTATATTCAATGATATTCACTTTTGCGGGCACTTGTTGGCACAATCTTACCAAATTCTTTGCATCCTCAATGCTATCATTAAAATTTTGGAAAGCGATATATTCAAATGTAATACGGCTTTTAGTATTCTGATAGAAAAACTGCAATGCCTCCACTAAAACCTTTAAATTATTGGTTTCATTGATAGGCATGATTTCATTTCGCTTAACATCATCAGCAGCATGTAAGGAAAGGGCTAGATTAAACTTTACTTCATCTGTTGCCAAACGTTTAATCATTTTCGCAATGCCTGCTGTACTCACCGTAATTCGCTTAGGAGACATATTTAAGCCTTTAGGCGAAGTGATATGTTCTACACTTTTTAATACATTTTTATAGGCTAATAAGGGTTCTCCCATGCCCATATACACAATATTGGTCAAGGGATGATCAAAATGTTCAAGGGCTTGTTGATTGACCAAAACTACTTGATCATAAATCTCGCCTGGATCGAGATTGCGTTGTAGTTTCATTCGTCCTGTAGCACAAAAGGAACAGGTTAAACTGCAACCGACTTGAGAAGATACACAAACGGTGTAGCGATTATCGACAGGAACAGGAATTAAAACAGATTCCATTAAATGTCCATCATGTAATTTGAACCGTGTTTTTATGGTTCCGTCATTACTTTTTTGTACTAAATCAATCGCTATTGGTCTCAAGTGAAATTGCTCAAACAGAGTTTGTCTCAATGACTTGGATAAATTGGTCATTTCCTCAAAAGACCTTGCTCCTTTTTTCCAAAGCCATTCGTAAATCTGTTTGGCTCGAAATTTTTTTTCTCCCAATTCTACGATTGCTACTTGTAATTCCTCCAATGATAGCAATCGAATATCCTTCCTTTTACCTTGCTTAACCATAGTGCAAAGTTAATTAGGAATTATGAATTACGAATTACGAATTGGGAATTATGTAAGATTCCTATAGTTTTTTAACCTACAACCATCACATTTTAAGCAAAATCGAATTCATTCGACTATTTATATTCATCCGAATAAATTAATGTTACTCTATGGTGATTTTAAAAATATCGCTACTATGCAAAGGCGGTAACCAACCTGTAGCCACACCTACTTTTAGATGATATTGTCCCTTTTCTTGTGGGCTTTGAATTGTAAAATCATATTCAACAGCACTATTCTGTATGTCTGATATCTTAATATCAGTTGTCTGTTCTGTGTATAAATTACCGTTTTTATACCAATGGTAACTTAACGTAGAAGGATAATTTGTATTTAAATTTAATTGCTCTATGGTGTAAGGACTTACAACTGCAATAGGAATAGTTAAAGCTGTGTTTTCAGATGGACTTATAAAAGTCTTTTTAGGAGATGTAATTCGGATTCTTGGATAAGAAACAAAATTATCAATCCACCTGAAATAGTATGTTTTATCCACCACAGTATGTAAGGTATCACAATTAGGAACAGGGCTATCGGATAAAAACAAGACACGATTGCCCAATAATTTTAAATCTTCTTGTAGAAAATCATATTGATTACGGCGATAGGCGACATTATTTAAAGAGAAGCCAACTTTTTGAGTGTAAAAGTTATACTTCGCTGCGGCTTCATAAGAATTAACAAATGTAACAGGTTGCTCTTGTGCAATTTCTTGAATTTGATTTGCCCAAGTTTGCCAATGATGTAAATGATCATGTTTGATAAGAGATTGTGGTACAAAATCATAAACAGCAAATATTCGCCCAATGCTAATAATCACAATTGAAACCCAACAAACGATTTTTAAAGTTCTTAAATAGGTTTTTAGGTGTTCTTCAAAATATCGAATCCCTAAAATCAATAATGGAATTAGGGCAATAGCTGTCCAATGTGGCAACACATACGCCCGAAGTGTAGATAATCCAAAAAAGAGTAATGTTCCCCACAATAGTGTTTTTAAAATTTTATCAAAAGTATCAGTCGTCTGAATTTTCCAAGCCCCAAATAACAACCAAAAACTCACCAAAGGTCCAAGTACGATTGGTTGTCCTAACCAATATTGTGCAATGTAAGCATACGTATAGGGTTTTATATTCCTATCGGATAGATGGTAATTGAGTGAGGGAAAATCATGATTCAACTGCCAAAAAAAATGTGGTAATAGACAAATCGTAGCAACACCAAAAATCAACCAAAAATCTCGTTTCAATACAAATTTGGGATAAGCAATTATCGTAAAAATTAAAACTAAAAAGCCATGATATTTACTTAATAATAAGAGTGTAATGGTTAATCCAATTGGAATTGCCCATTTCCAATGAGGCTGTTTTAAATACTGTTGAATTAGAAAAAGATAGACAACCGTAAAAAATATCAAAGGAATATCGGGTAAAGCCTGAAAAGCAGCTACGTGAATCAATCCCGTTGCCCCAATAATTAACCCAAATAGCGTCAAGTTTTTAGGCTGTACTATTCGCCATAATAAATAGATAGAAACAGTTCCTAACAAGATAAACCACAGTCGGACGCCCAATACATTTGGAATAATGGTATATCCCATTTTTATCAAAACAGCTACTATTGGCGGATGGTCAAAATAGCCCCAATCTAAGTGTTGAGCATACATGAAATAGTAGGCTTCATCTGGCGTAATATCTAGAAAATAGGCTTGTACAATATTTAAGCCCAACCAAGCCAATAAGCCCCACAGTACATACTTTCTATCTTGTTTTATTATACCAGTCATATTTCAAATTCTAATTTCCGAATTCCAATTTCCAAAAATACCCTATTCACTTATTTTATTCCTAATTTGTCAACAATAGTTTTGATAATTAGCAATCAACTTTTAAGTTGTCCTATATTTTAAAAAATGCAAAAAGACGTAACATTAAAGATAAGAGCAACTTACGAGACTTTGGGTGAGTTGACAGAAAAAACGGAAGTGATTTGGGTCGTGTATCATG
>CAYLSF010000651.1:0-4807 GCA_964385675.1 uncultured Saprospiraceae bacterium | reverse complement strand
GGAGGAGTTTTTAAAAGGGGAGAAGGAGGAACTCGTAAGAATGAACGCCCTGTACTTAGAGTAAGTATTCCTAGTTTTTATTTAGGAAAATATGAAGTAACCAATAAAGAATATTGTATTTTTTTAAATGAGAAAGGCAATCAATTGGAGGGTAAAACAACTTGGTTAGATATAGATGATCCCCATTGTAATATCATCAAAAAAAATAATATTTTTATACCCAAACCGGGTTATACCAATCATCCAGTAACAGAAGTAACATGGTATGGGGCAAAGGCATACTGTAAATGGAAAGGCGGTCGCCTACCTAGTGAAGCAGAATGGGAGTATGCTGCACGAGGCGGTAATAAAAGTAAAGGCTATACTTATGCAGGGAGTGATATTATTGAAGATGTAGCTTGGCGTCGCCCAGGTAGTGATTCTGATACACATCCTGTAGGTACAAAAAATCCCAACGAGTTAGGCATTTATGATATGAGTGGGAATGTGTGGGAATGGTGCGAAGATAAATGGCATAAAGACTATCATTCTGCACCTAATGATGGAAGTGCGTGGACAAGTGGAAATAGTAATCGTAAAGTGCTAAGAGGTGGCTCTTGGCATAACAGTACACGTCGTTGTCGAGTAACTAATCGTTTCCTCATTAGGCCAAGAATTAGTACATCTACCTATGGTTTTAGAGTTGCGATGGATGTATCTAAATAAAAAGTATACTCTTTTTATAAAAAATACTCACGTACACAATGAAAAAAACACTAATACTACTAACACTACTATTCAACACGATGCACCTAGGTCTAGTTCTCCCCGTAGAATTACCCGAAAAACGCATTGCCCTAGTCATTGGTAATAGCAACTACAGCGGTGACCTCTACCTTCGGAATCCCGTAAATGATGCAAAGGAAGTGGGGAAAACGTTAAAAATACTGGGCTTTGAAGTGGAAGAAGTGCGTAATGCGACGAAGCGAAGCATGAAACGAGCCTTTAACCGTATAGATAGCCAAATGCTCAACCACAACAATAGCCGTGAAAAACTAATCGTTTTTGTTTATTACTCAGGACATGGAATGCAAGTGAACGGTATCAACTACCTTATCCCTTTACAAGCGGAGATTCAAAATCCTGCGGACTTAGAAGACGAAGCGATTAGTATAGAGTGGCTCGTGCGTCGCTTTGAAAACTATAGTAACTTTCTAAACGTGGTGATGGTAGATGCGTGTAGAGATAATCCGCTTTCCAAAAGCATGGCACGGTATATCCGAAAACAAAACCCCACTAAAAACTATCCCGATGACTTATTTGAAGGCTTAAAGCCCAATAACGTCAAAACCAAACCAGGTATTTTAGTACACTTTGCGGCATCAGATGGACAGGTAGCTTCCGCAGGCAATGGCAGTAGTCGAGTTTCTCCTTATGCTGATGCCTTTACGCAACATGCTACGGAAACCAATATATCCATAGAAACGACCTTTAAAAATATAGGAGGTACCGTATATGAAAAAACTAAATATACGCAGGAGCCGATACTAAAAGGAAAGTTTTATAAGAACTTTATGCTCAAAAAAGCACAAAAAACCAAAGAACTCGATACCGATGGAGATGGCTATATAGACCGCCTAGATGACTGCCCTAGCCGATATTCAACCACCAATAATGGCTGTCCTATTCGTAATATTTCAAACATGATATTAGTAGAAGGAGGCGTTTTTAAAAGGGGAGAAGGAGGAACTCGTAATAATGAGCGCCCTGTACTTAGAGTAAGTATTCCTAGTTTTTATCTAGGAAAATATGAAGTAACAAATAAAGAATACTGTATTTTTCTAAATGAGAAAGGCAATCAATTAGAGGGTAAAACAACTTGGTTAGATATAAATGATCCTCATTGTAATATCACCAAAGAAAATAATGTTTTTATACCCAAACCGGGTCATGCCAATCATCCTGTAGTAGAAGTAACATGGTATGGAGCGAGAGCATATTGTGTATGGAAAGGCGGCAGACTCCCTACAGAAGCAGAATGGGAGTATGCTGCAAGAGGTGGTAATAAAAGTAAAGATTATACTTATGCAGGCAGTAATTCTATTCGTGATGTAGCTTGGTGTCGTCCATATAGCAACTCTGACACACGTCCTGTAGGTAATAAAAAGACCAAAACCAACGAGTTAGGCATTTATGATATGAGTGGAAATGTCTGGGAATGGTGCGAAGATAAATGGCATAAGCGTTACCGCCTTGCACCTACAAATGGAAGAGCATGGATTAGTGGGGGTACTAAAAGTAGAATTTTAAGAGGTGGTTCTTGGCATAATAAAGCATCTAGATGTCGAGTAGCCAATCGGTATAGAAGTAACCCAAGAATTAGTACATCGACCTATGGTTTTAGAGTTGCGATGGATGTATTAGAATAAAAAATAACCATCAAGAGCATAAAAAAAGCACTATCAATGTTAGTAATACTAACCAGTTATCTTAATCTAGGGTTAATTTATGTAGAGGGGCTATCTGAAAAACGCATTGCCTTAATCATTGGTAATGGAGTGTTTAAAACTTAAGTCATGAGCAAATGACTGATCCTTTAGATACATTTAATGATAAAATTGAGCAAATTGATTGGTAAAATATAAGTTTTAAGGACAATTCTTCCTATCCAAATTATGATATGGATTTTCGGGTAGTTAGGCATTGATTCTTTACACTTTTTAAATATCCAATAATCTTAATATGAAGCAGTTCTATTTTTTAATCATTATTACACTTAGCGTTGCGATAAGTAGTTTTGGTCAACATGAAGTTAAAATTGCAGTATTAAGTTTTGAAAATATAAATCAAAAATATGATCAAGTTTATTTAGGACGTGGACTTGAAGAGACTCTTATTCACGCTTTAATCAATATAAAACAAGTCAAAGTCTTAGAAAGAAGGCTAACGCTTCAAGCGTTAGGCAATCTTGGTTTAAATTCTTTTAGCGAAATAAACAAACTACAAGCTCTTGAAATAGGAAAAATACTCAATGTACAGAAACTTATTTTAGGATCTTATAAGATAGAGGACGAGGATGTTAAGGTTTTTGTACGTATAATTGATATATATACTGGTGTCATTGATTATGCATTTAGTACTATCGGAAATCGTAGGAATCTTTTTGATTTATATGATAAAGTATATACTAAGTTTATCAATAAATTAGGAAGAAAAGTCTATTTAGAAGAAGAGAATTTCTTTAATTCAAATAAAATAATTTCTTCAAATTCAGAAAAACGCATTGCCCTAGTCATTGGTAATAGCAACTACAGCGGTGACCTTTACCTTCGCAATCCCGTAAATGATGCAAAAGAAGTGGGCAAAACGTTAAAAACGCTGGGCTTTGAAGTCGAAGAAGTGTGTAATGCGACGAAGCGAAGCATGAAACGAGCCTTTAACCGCATAGATAGCCAAATGCTCAATCATGACAATAGCCATGAAAAACTAATCGTCTTTGTGTATTACTCAGGACATGGCATGCAAGTGAACGGTATTAATTATCTTATCCCTTTACAAGCGGAGATTCAAAACCCTGCGGATTTAGAAGACGAAGCGATTAGTGTAGAGTGGCTCGTGCGTCGCTTTGAAAACCATAGTAATTTTCTAAACGTGGTGATGATAGATGCGTGTAGAGATAACCCACTTTCCAAAAGCATGGCACGGTATATCCGAAAACAAAACCCGACTAAAAACTATCCCGATGACTTATTTGAAGGCTTAAAGCCGAATAACATCAAAACCAAACCAGGCATATTAGTACACTTTGCCGCATCAGATGGACAGGTAGCTTCGGCAGGAAATGGCAGTAGTCAAGTATCTCCTTATGTTGATGCCTTTACAACACACGCGACGGAAACCAATATATCCATAGAAACGACCTTTAAAAATATAGGCGGTACCGTATATGAAAAGACTAAATACACACAGGAGCCAATATTAAAAGGAAAATTTTATAAGAACTTTATGCTCAAAAAAGCTCAAAAAACCAAAGAACCCGATACCGACAGAGACGGCTACATAGACCGCCTAGATGACTGCCCTCGCCGATACTCAACCACCAATAACGGATGCCCACAAGATAACCTCCCCGAAATGGTATATATAACAGGTGGTACTTTTCAAATGGGGAGCGAAAAAGGAGATTCGGATGAAAAACCCGTGCATCAAGTAAACATAAAGGGTTTCTATATGGGCAAATATGAAATAACCGTAGCACAATTTGCAGTATTTATAGCAGAGACCAATTATAAAACAGATGCAGAAAAATTAAATAGTAGTTATGCTTATATAGATGGAAAATGGGATTATTACAAAGGCATCAATTGGCGACATGATTTTAAGGGGGAACTCCGTAGCAAATCAGCTTACAATCATCCTGTGATTCATGTGAGTTGGAATGATGCTCAAGCCTATTGCGAATGGCTCTCTAAAAAAACCAAGCAAAACTATACCTTACCCTCCGAAGCAGAATGGGAATATGCGGCTAAAGGTGGAAATAAAAGCAACGGCTATACTTATGCGGGGAGTAATGATATTAATGAAGTAGCATGGTACGCTAGTAATACAAATAATAGCGGAACAAGAAAAATTGGCAAAAAACGAGCAAATGAGCTTGACCTACATGATATGACAGGCAACGTACGGGAATGGTGCTTAGATACTTGGCATAGCAACTATAATAATGCCCCAAAAAACGGAACAGCTTGGATAGATGAGAAATCGAAATTCCGAGTATTTCGTGGCGGGTCTTGGGGCAACGCTCTTAACTACTGCCGAGTGGAGAGTC
>CAYLSF010000650.1:0-4811 GCA_964385675.1 uncultured Saprospiraceae bacterium | reverse complement strand
TAAAGCCCCTATTCCATAAAATTAATTTCAAGTAAAAAACTGCCTACTCCTTATCGTCTTCTATCTCGTCCTTTACCTCCATTTCTTCTAAACTTATTCGGTCGGCCTCTGCTACTGCGTTCTCTGCGTGGAGTTGAATCTTTAGAGCGTCTTCCTTTCTTCGCTTCCACATCTACAACTACTCCTTCAAAATCTTTTCCTTTCATCGATTTGACCAAGCGTTCTTCTAGGCGTTCTTCTATTTCAAAAAAGGCAAATCCTTTTAGAATTTCGATTTTACCAATGGCTGCATTTCTAAAACCTAAGCTTTCATTAATCAAACCAATCAATCGAGCAGGCGTCAATTTATGCTTAGAGCCAATATTGACAAATAATTTTGAGAAGTTACGACTTCTTCTATCTCGTCGATCGCCTCTATCTCGACTTCTGCGTTCAGGTAAATTAAGGTCTCTAGCTCCCTCGTAGTACGCTAAGAAGCGATTAAACTCCATAGAAACGAAGTTTTTAATTAAATCTTCTCGGCTTAATAACGCTAATTTTTCATAAATTTCTGGTAAAAAAGGCTCAATTTGTTCCTCATTTACTTCTACCTTTTCCACTTTATCAATTAGTGCGACTAGCTGTGTTTTACAGATTTCATGACCATTTGGTACTTTGGCTTTCGTAAATTTTATCTTAGAAATACGCTCAATATCTCTTAATTTACCTGTCTCTCTACTATGAATAATCGCAATAGAAATCCCTTTCTTTCCCGCTCGTCCTGTGCGTCCACTTCTATGTGTATAGCTTTCAGAACTATCTGGAAGGTTATAATTGATAACATGTGTCAAATCCTGTACGTCAATCCCTCTTGCTGCTACATCTGTTGCCACTAGAAGTTGCAATTGTCGCATCCTAAACTTATTCATCACCTCATCTCGCTGAGCTTGCGAAAGGTCACCATGTAATGCATCTGCACTATATCCATCTTCCATCAATTGATTAGAAACCTCTTTTGTCTCTCTCCTTGTTCTACAAAACACAATCCCATAAATATTAGGATTAATATCTGCCAATCGCTTCAAGGTTTCATATCTATCTCTGGCTTGCACCATATAATAAATATGTTCCACATTTTCCGCTCCCACATTTACACGAGCCACCGATAATTTTATTGGATTATCCATGTAAGAACGTGTAACGGCTTCTATATCTTTAGACATTGTAGCAGAAAACAATAAAGCTTGCTTTTCATCGGGCGTTTGACCTAAAATAGCCTCTAAGTCATCCTTAAATCCCATCGTCAACATTTCATCTGCCTCATCTAAAATGACTTTAGAAACATTACCTAAGATTAACCTTTTCCGATTAATTAAATCCTTAGTACGCCCAGGTGTACCGACTACTATCTGTGCCCCTCGTCGCAATGCTCGAATTTGTGTATCAATGCTCGAACCTCCATATACTGCCACAATATTAAGGTTCTTGATATACTTAGCATACGATTGTAAATCCTTTGTGATTTGTAAACAAAGTTCTCTAGTAGGACAAAGAACTAGTGCTTGTGTATCTTTTGATGTAACATCTATGTTATGTAGGGTGGGTAAACCAAATGCTGCGGTTTTTCCTGTTCCTGTTTGTGCTAATGCAATAACATCTTGTTCGGATTCCAATAAGTAAGGGATAGTTTTTGCTTGAATTGGAGTGGGTTTTTCAAAACCTAAGTCCTGTACGGCTTTAATCAATTCTGGTAACAACCCCGTCTCCGTAAAATTATCCATATTGTTGCTTGTGTCCATAAGAGTGCAAAGTTGGGTTTTTTAATTATCATTTTTATATAAATGGGGAAATACTTTTGTTGGTTACTAGATACTTGTTGCTAGATGCTGGTTTCTTGAGGATAGAATGACTGTTATTTATAATAAATTAGTTCAAAATAAAAATCGGCATCGAAAGATTTCGATACCGATTTCTAAATTATATAACAAAAGGTTATTTAATAATGACTTATTGATTAATGAAAGCTAAAAACTATTTAACTAATCACTAACAACTAGCCACTAATACTACCCTTTTACAGTCTTGATAATAGCTGCAGCTACTTTGTATGGATCAGCCGCAGAGTTTGGACGACGATCTTCTAACCATCCGTGCCAGTTGTTTTCAACTGTAGCAATTGGAATACGGATAGAAGCACCACGGTCAGAAACACCATAAGAGAATTTATCAATTGATTGTGTTTCGTGAAGACCTGTTAAACGTAAGTGATTGTCTGCACCATATACAGAAATACATCTTTCGATTGCTTCTGGCGTACCAAATTTGCTACAGATCTCATCATAAACCTCTTTTTTACCAGACTCTCTTAAAGCAGTATTAGAGAAGTTTGCGTGCATACCAGAACCATTCCAGTCACCTCTTACAGGCTTACAGTGTAAATCAACTGCTACACCGTATTTCTCAGCAGTTCTTTCTAATAAGTAACGAGCTACCCAAATCTGATCTCCAGCATCTTTAGCACCTTTAGAGAAGATTTGATATTCCCATTGACCTGCCATTACCTCAGCATTGATACCTTCTACATTTAATCCTGCATCTAAGCAGATGTCTAAATGCTCCTCCACGATTTCTCTACCGAAAGAGTTTCTCGCACCTACTGAACAGTAATATGGACCTTGAGGTCTAGGATAACCACCTGCAGGGAAACCTAAAGGTAAGTTAGTCTCAGGATCTATTAATGTATATTCTTGCTCAAATCCGAACCAGAAATCATTATCATCATCTTCGATAGTCGCACGTCCATTAGATGGGTGAGCAGTACCATCAGCGGATAATACTTCACACATTACTAAATAACCGTTTTTACGATCTGGATCTTCACAAATAAAAACAGGCTTCAATAAACAGTCAGAAGAACCACCTGGTGCTTGCTCGGTAGAACTACCATCGAAAGACCACATTGGACATTCTTCTAATTTACCACTGAATTTTGAACCGTCTAAAACTTTTGTCTTCGCTCTAAGGCTTTGAGTTGGTTGATAACCATCTAACCAAATGTACTCTAACTTAAACTTTGCCATGTTAGTAAAAAAATTGATTTAAGTATATAAAATATATTTGTAGGCACTATTTTTCTAATAGTGAAAAATTCCCTGTCCCTATAAAATTTATAGAATTTATTAGATTGAAAGTAAGATATTTAGATATGCTGTTACAATTCTCTGTGACATTTGTCATTTGAATTGCAAATTTAAATAAATAAAATTTAATGTTAAAAGATATTGAGTTTTTTTGATTTAAACGTTAAACAGAATCAGGTTTAAACATAAACATTTCCCAAATTTTAAATTTAAAAAAGTAGTAGTCATAAAATTTTTATCTTAAAAAATACAAATTGATAATATTTATTGAATATTTAAGAAAATATAATTTTTTTGTCAAAAGCCTTACAATCGTTTATTATAGCATCAAATAATTAAAATAACTGTTCTTTAGGAATTACATCGCAATTATTTGTATAAGTAGATAATTTTATATTTAATTGATTAAAAAGCAGTTAAATTCAACTTAAGTGTAAATTTTTAAATAAATTTTTAATCCTATTGCAAATTCATTTTGAATTTTAGTAAAAAATTACGTTTTTAAGCCTCATAAGTAAAAATAAGTCGGGCTAAGGCTTTTTAAGCCAAATTATTATTGATTTTTCACAAAATTTACAGTACAAATTAAACAGCTTGTAATCAACAAATGAATATATCCTGTGAATCCTGTAAATCTTGTCTATTCATGTTGCAGTTAACTTTTTGAGAAATTTTAAACGTCTTGTAGTCAAATGAATCGAATCCTCTACTTGTGTCTAGTAATGAGCTGGTTAGTAAGTTGTACACCATCAAAAAAGGCAATAGTTACCATTGAAAAAAAATCATTAAAAGCACCAATAAAATCAGAATATGTAACTTTAGCAGCATTGCCATCGCCTACTGAAATCACTCCTTCTGAAAATCTACAAACCAGCTTAGTAAAAAATTATCGACTTCAACGAGTAATTATTCAAAATACTGCAATTCCTACTTTCTATCCTGTGACAGCCCCCTCTCAACGAATTAGAAATGACGCAAGAGGTGATGGATATTTTGGTGCATCCAGAGGACGAAGAATTCACAATGGATTAGATATTGTCATAACACCAGGCAGTGCAGTATATGCACCGATTGAAGGCATTGTATTTCGTAAAGCCTTTCCTTATGGCACACGAGGTAAAAATAAAAATTGGGAAGGCGTATTAATAGTAGGTATGAATGACTATGAAGGCTATGAAGTCAAAATATTCTATATGCGTCCTTTCTTAATTGGTGACTATATATTCCCAGGTGAAATAGTGGGTGTCGCACAAGATATATCAAAACGTTATTCTCCCAGCATGATACCTCATCTTCATGTAGAAGTACGTAGAAATGGTGTATTGATTGATCCTGCTAAACTGTTCAATTTAATTGAATAAAATATAGGTTCTCTGAAAATTATTGTGGTAAACGATAAGTATTTACTGTTGAATAAAATTTGTGTTGATGTATTGGTGTGTTAATGTGTTGATGTTCTATTATTTCACCCGTCAACACCTCAACTCCTGAACCCTTTCGGGATCAACACCAAAATTTTCAAAGAACCAAAATATACAATAATGAAATCTAAACAACCCATTAAATGCGAACGCTGTGGTGCTAAATTACAAATTGATGGCGAACCTTGTTATCAAAGAAATTGTAACTATTATAAGGCAAATGGAACACCTGCAACAGAAGATATTGCTAAATATAAACGCAGAAAAAGAA
>CAYLSF010000649.1:0-4818 GCA_964385675.1 uncultured Saprospiraceae bacterium | reverse complement strand
GAATTTGGAATTTGGAATTTGGAATTTGGAATTTGGAATTTGGAATTTGGAATTTTTCACTTCAAAATCATAATAATTGTCAAATTAACAATAAAAGCACTGAACATAAATGGTTTTCCTTTGTAGTTTTGGTGATTCGTCTTAATGAACTGTATGGAGTGAATATTTCTCCATTTTCAATTCTCCATTCATTATTTGCCTATGAAAAACCAATTTATACTGACTTTAGGGTGCTGCTTATTGAGTTTATTGCTATGTGCTCAACCTATTAAGACTTTGTCTATAACGGCTTCTTATCAAGATCAACCGTTATCGAAAGTTTTAGCCGATTTAGAAAAGCGGTATGGTCTATATTTTTATTATGATAAGGATTTCCCAATTGATAAAAGTGTAACAGCAAATCTAAAAGAGAGTGATTTGAAAATTGCAATGATTTCAATTTTAGATGATGCAGAACTAACTTTTGAGGCTTATGATGAACGTTCCATCATTCTAGGTAAAACATCCAAACTCGGTACACAATACAGTCAAGACTTCTACAAGGCTCAATTAACAGATAATTCTTCATCCAATATTGCTACGGAAGCCATTACTTACGAAATCGGTGATGCTAAAAATCCAAATCCTTCGGGGAAAGCAATTATAAAAGGATTTATTAATGACGATAAGTCTAATGACGAACTCATAGGGGCAACAATCAAAGTAAAGTCCACAGGAAGTGGGACAACTACTGACGTTACAGGACAATATCAATTAGAATTACCAATAGGAGAACACCAAATTACGATTAGTTCAATCGGTTATGAATCCGTTGATGCTGTATTTAAGGTATATTCTGATATGGACTTGGATTTAAAATTGACCAAGGAAGCAGTACAGTTAGGTGCAGTTGAAGTAGTGGCAAGTGGATTGGATCAAAAAGTAAAATCAACGGCATCTGGTGTGGAAACTTTGAGTGCTAAAGAAATCAAACAACTCCCTGCTTTTATGGGTGAGGTTGATATTGTGAAAAGTATTCAATTATTACCTGGGGTTAGCACCGTTGGAGAGGGGGCAAGTGGATTTAATGTTAGAGGAGGAAATGTAGATCAAAACCTGACCTTACAAGATGGTATGCTCTTTTTTAATACGGCTCACGCACTCGGTTTATTTTCTTTATTTAATGCTGATTTTGTAAAAAATGTCAATTTATACAAAGGAAGTATGCCAGCTAAATATGGCGGACGGTTATCTTCTATTTTAGATGTAGAACTAAAAGACGGAAGCTATCAAAAATTTTCAGCAAAAGGAGGAATTGGGTTAGTTTCCAGTAGATTAAGTATGGAAGCACCCCTTCAAAAAGGAAAAAGCTCTATTATTTTGGGTGGCCGAACGTCTTATTCTGATTGGATTTTTAGTACCCTCAATATTGAAGAAGTTCGAGAAAGTGCGGCATCTTTTTATGATGCGAATATAAAAATAGCCCAACGTATCGGTAATGGAGATGGAAAAATTACGGCTTCCCTCTACAAAAGTAATGACCGTTTTAAATATGCTACGGAAACTGATTTTAGTTGGGGAACACAAGGGGCAAGTATTGAATTTTCATATTTGATTCAAGATAATCTATCTTTTGCTTTGGATTTAGTGGCGAGTGAATATGAATCCTCTCTAGCCGACATAGAGGGAAATGATGCTTTTAATTTAGAAAATGGAATTCGATACTACGGTGCAAGACCCGATTTTATTTTAACCTTAAATGAGCATACGCTTAACTTTGGTGTGCAGTGGAAACGCTATGAAGTCGCACAAGGAAATCTAACGCCTGGTAATGATTTTTCGACCGTTACACCCACAGCATTACCCGAAGAATATGGTCGGGAATTAGGCGTTTATCTTCAAGATGATTTTGATATTACTGAAGACCTTTCTCTATCTGTTGGTTTACGCTATAGCTTATACCAAAATTTGGGTCCCGATGATGTATTCACCTATGAAGAAGGACAACCTCGCTCAGAGTCAACCGTTACAGGAATTTTAAATTTTGGCTCTGGAGAAGTCGTAGAAACGTATGGTGGTTTAGAACCTCGAATATCTTTGAAATATGCACTTGATGGTTCTTCCTCCTTCAAAATGAGTTACAATAGAACGCAACAATTTATTAATCAAATTACCAATACTTCTGCCGTGTCTCCTGTGGATGTATGGCAATTGAGTAATACGCATATTCAGCCTACAACTGCCAATAATTATTCTTTGGGGTATTTTAAAAATTTCAAAGATAACGGATGGGTCACTTCAGCCGAAGTATTCTATAGAACCATTGATAATTTGATAGAATTTAAAGATAGAGCAGATATTCTTGTTAATGAAACCCTTGAAAGAGAACTTTTATCGGGCATTGGACGAGCGTATGGTTTAGAACTTTCGGTTCGTAAAGCGATTGGACGTTGGAATGGTTGGTTGGGTTATACCTTATCTCGTAGTGAGCGACAAGTCGCAGGCAATACAGCAGCAGAATCCATCAATAATGGAGATTGGTTTCCTTCAAACTTTGACCAATTACACAATTTAAGTTTGGTCTTAAGTTATAAAGTTTCCAAAAGAGGGACGTTTTCTGCCAATTTTGTTTGGAGTTCGGGTCGCCCAATTACCGCACCTGTGGGTAAATATGGTATTGAAAATGTGCTAAATGTTGCTAATTATTCCGATAGAAATCAATTCAGAATTCCCGATTATCATCGTTTGGATATTTCTTATAATTTAGAAACTAACCATAAGAAAAATAAGCGATGGGAAGGCAGTTGGGCTTTTACTTTATTTAATGTGTATGCTCGACGCAATCCTTTTACGGTTTTCTTTAGTCAACGCTCTTTTGAAGCACCAAAAGCCAACCGCCTATCTATTTTGGGTTCTGCTTTTCCTGCCATCACTTACAATTTTAAATTTTTATAAAATTTAAACCTCCGATGTTTTAAAAACATCGGAGGTTTGGAATCTATTGTAATATGAATACTTACCAAATCATCCTATTAATTTCATCCATTTTTCTTTTCACGACTTGCTTGGATGAAATCGATTTAGAAACACCTTCTGATACTCCAAAATTAGTAGTTGGGGGTACCATTACGACACATCCTGGACCATACAGTATCTTTCTAGCAGAAAGTGCTGACTTTGTAAGTGGGCCAGCAGGTACGCCTGATATTGTTTCTGGTGCAACGGTTATCATTCGAGATAATCAAGGGCATGAAGAGATACTAACAGAATTTCTAAATGGAGAATATCGCACAGCAAATACGGGTATTCAAGGTGTCGTTGGAAATACGTATCAGATTGAAATTCAATGGAATGGCAAAACGTATATGTCACAACCCGAAACCATTTTACCAGTCGTAAGTGCGGAAAGTTTAGAAACAGAAGTTCGAGATATAGAGGAACTCAACGAAGCTGGAAACTTTGTGAATGCCACCAAAATAGATGTAAAAGTCAATACATTTTTTCCAACTAGTGATAATGGCTCGTATCTAAGATGGACAAGTTTTGGTACTTATGAGTATGCAGAAATTGGCTCACAAGGCAACCTCAATCCTGATATTTGCTATGTAACTGAAGATGTAGATTTTGATAACGTTGCTGTCGCTAGTTCAAATGAGGTCAATGGTGATTTTTTAGAAAAACAATTGGTGCTCACTCGTAATGTGGATTACCGATTTACAGATAATTACTGCTTTTCTGTTGTTCAACATTCTATCACAGAAGCAGCTTATGAATTTTGGTCGGCAGTACAAGAAGAGTTTGAGCGAACAGGTAACATTTTTGAAACCCCGCCTAGCAAAATTAGAGGCAATGTCTATAATGTAAATGATGACAGAGAAGAAGTGTTAGGCTTCTTTAGTGCGTCTGCGGTCGATACTATCAAAATATTAATTAACGGGCCCGAAGCTGGTAATCCCTCACCGCAATGTGTTCCTTTTCCTCCAGGACCTCCTTCTTGTTTTAACTGTTTAAGTTTATCCAATAGCACACTGACAAAACCTGAGTGCTTTGAATAAGTAATAAGTATTAGGTAATAAATGACTGGAAAGAGGTATTACATATTTATTATTTTTTTTGCGTAGAACTATGAAAAATATATTAGTTATTCTGTTTGTTATCAGTTCCTTAGGACTCTTTGGACAAGAAGATATATTCCTACATTTTGATAAAAACTTCTATGTCTTAGGAGAAAACGTTTGGTTTAGTGCCTATCTAAAGCCTCAATCTTCGGATGCTAAACGAGCCAATCAATTGAGGATAGCCGTATTAAGTAAAGAAGGCAAGATCTTAAAGGAAATGAACCTTGCTATTCAAGAAGGTAGGGCTGCGGGGATGATGACAATTCCTTTGGATTGGCAGGATGGTGTTTATGATTTTGTGGCTTATACCGTTTCAAACACGCAACAAGTCAATAAAACAATTGTAGGTCTTCCGATTTATGATGATTTCAAAACTTACAAATCCTTAAATGTTCCTTCGCAAGTCGTCAAAACTAACGAATATATAAAAGGTAACGTAACTACGGGTCAACCAAAATATCAACGTAAAAATACTATCACAGGAAATCTTGATTTTTCATCTAATGCAAATGGAAGATTATCTATTAGTGTAGTTCAAAATACACCAAATGATATAGCTGCTATCTTTGGTAAAAAAGAATCTATAAAGAATTTTAAGGCAAATACGAATTTTGAAACCTCAAATACTGTTTACGCCAAAATTGAAAAAACTGCCTTACCAAATTTATGAGGTGTAGGTATTGAACTTGAAAATAGTGATAAATTAATGTGGGTTAATCCA
>CAYLSF010000648.1:0-4822 GCA_964385675.1 uncultured Saprospiraceae bacterium | reverse complement strand
ATAAAGAAGCGATAAAAGTATATCCGAATAGTTATCAAATTAATCAATTAGCACAAAAACTCATTTAAGAGTATTTGGGGTTTTGTCTCGATAGAAGGGTTTTCTTATAAAAAGAAAAGAGCCACAGATTTTCACAGATTACTCAGATTTACATAGATTTTTTGTGAATAATCCGTGTATTTTTTGAATCCCGATAGCTATCGGGAGTGGCGAAATTCAGCGATGATTACATAAAATATTTTTTGTAAGCAAACCCTTGATAACAATTGGGACGAAATCCACAACACAAAAAACTATGAAAAATTTAATAATTGGGCTTTTGCTACTTCCTAGTTTTTGTACGGCTCAAATACTCACAGGAACGGTAAAAGACGCCACAGGTCAAACACTCATTGGGGCAAATATTTATTGGGGTTCGGATGTAGGAAATGGCGTTTCTACAGATTTAAATGGTCATTTTTCTATACCGATACCCACAGCAGGTGATACCCTTTATGTTTCTTATATTGGTTATGAAACGCAAAGGCAATTTATCAAAGCTAAAGAAAATACTCCTCTAAATATCATACTTCAAACGAAAGGCGTACAAATGCAGGTGCTGGAAATTAGTGCTTCTAAATCTATGTCTTCTGAGTTTTCAATGATGGAACTAGAGCGACTTGATGTGTATTTCAATCCTGTTTCGTCGGGCGATCCGTTGAAAGCTATCACCCTTTTACCTGCTTCTACAAATGCGGATGAAACGGCAAACCCTGAGTTGCGAGGTTCGGCGGCAGGGTTTTCGACGGTTCAATTGAATGGCGTTCCATTAGTTGAACCTGTACGAGCTAGTTCGCTTAATGGTATCGGTTATTTTAGTATTATCAATACAGAACTGTTAGGTACAATGACCGTATTTCCATCTAATCCACCGCTTTATGCAGGACAGACGGTAGCGGGTTTGGTGGAGATTGAAACTGCTGATGAAATAGATAATGAACAGTTTAGTGTTTCGCTTTCTTTGGCAAGTATTGGTTTTGTAAAAAATAAGAAATTATTTAAGGATAAAGGTTATGTTCAAGTCTATGGGAATCGACAATTTTCTCAACTTTTCTCGTGGCTCAATGGCTCACGATATGATTTCTTAGAAAGTTTCTCGAATGTTGATTTAGGAATAAATGCTTCTATTCCAATTGATAAGCATACTCGGTTAAAATATTTAACGTATGGCATATCCGAGCAAAACAAAGTGGCTTTTGGTACTTTTAATGATTATGGAACTGCGGTGGCTAGTCTAAAGCGAAATTTTCATATTTTAAGTCTGCGGCACTTAAAGGGAAAGTCTGTTTTTAATACAAGTATGAGTTTTGACGCTCGTCGCTCACAGTATCAATATGAAGGAATAGTCGTTGACCATACCTTTAATAATTGGTTTTTAAATAGTGATTGGAGTCGATATTTCGATAATGGATTAACGGTTCGAAGTGGCATAAGTTTTCGGAAAGATAAACTCAATGCCACCGATGCTTTTCCTTTCTTATTTTCAGGTGTAGATAGTTCTACGGATCATCCTGCTACTGGAATCCATCAAATTAACAATTCGGAACTCTTTACTTTTTTAAAATATGAAAAGAAGGATTGGACAATCAGTGCAGGTTTACGGGGTGGCACACAGCTTTTTACAGATGCCCCAATTCATTACCTAAGTACACAAACAAATATCAAATACAGTTGGTCACCCGAGTCAAAAATTATGCTGGGCGTAGGGCAGTATAATAAACTCTTATTACCATCTGAAGCTAATGGAACAGTCAATCATCTTCAAAGTCAACAGTTGACGGCTGAATATTTTTTTAAAAATGATAAATGGGATATTCAACTAGCCGCCTATCATAAATTGGAGCGATATGCCTTTCCCGTGTGGTCGGTATTGAGTAACGATGCCGCACAAATTTCAGAGCGACATATCACAGGTGTAGAAGCTTTTGTAGCCTATAATTTTAATAAATACCTTTCTGCCAGTGTTTCCAATACTTCACTGCGTTCAGAGACTGCAATTGGTCAGCGTTTAAATCCTTCTTATAGCTATTTTGTAAAATTCAATGTGCAGTATATACACCCTACGTTAGGTACTTTTGGCTTAGCAGGCGTTCAGCGTCCTGGTAAGTTTTTTAATTGGATTGAGTCAGGTTGGTATGATGAAGATAGAAACACATATCTTCCTGTATTTGGTACAGACTTTACGCTCAATGCCGATCAGTTACCAACTTACATCAATTGGAGTTTTAATTACTCTAGAAATATAGATTTAGATACTAAAAAATCGCTTATTATCTTTTTAGCGATTCAGAATCTAACGAATCGAAAGAATATCAGTTCTTACTATTATAATGAGGATTATTCACAGTCTTTAGAAAATTTATACCAGCCATTGAGTTTATATTTTGGTGGGGTTTTGAGTTTATAATCCTATTGTATTTCATACTTACAACGTATATACTTCTTACCTCAACTCCCCTACCCTACTTAATATTTATAGATGAATAGCGCTGAAAGGGCGAAAGCATTACAATCTTTCACCTTGCTTACGCCCTTACAGAGTAAGGGCTTTCTTATAAAAATGAAGTTACGTTGATTGAGTCGTAGAATATCGAATATCGAATATTGAACCGCAGAAGTAAAGAATAAATCGAATAATAAAATTTGCTAAAAGCAAATTTTATTAGTAAAAGTTCAATATTCGATATCCAGAGTTCGATACCTGCCTGTCGGCAGACAGGTTCTACGGTTCAAAAATTCAAAATGATTTTTATAAGAAAACCCTTCTTACAGAGTAGGGTATTTAATCCGTATTTTTCTATCAATTTTCAATATCACTACAAAATGTTATAATCAGAAAAATAACTATATAAGCATACATCAACTTAATGCTGTTTTACGCCTTTTTTTACAGCAATCATAAATCCAATGATAATTAGCGTAATTAAAACAGACGGTAAATATTGGCTATGGGGTTTGTAATCAACAAGAACGGTTCCGCTAAAAGCCGATAAAAGTGCTCCAAATGCATTCGTCATTTTGTAAATATGCTCATATAACCAAATCCGATGTTGCTTGTATGGTTTACGAGGAATGAAATACCTTAAGAAATCATATACTACAACAAGGACTAAAGCACCAACTGTACTGTAAATAATAATGGGCGACCAAATCATGCCGATGGATTGAAAATAATACAAGTAATAGGCTAATATGATGAGGCTGATTATCGCCATAAAAATATCTAGTTTTCTAGGTATATTATTTTTAAAGACCAATGTTCGATAACCAGAAAAAGCAAGATAGCCGCTTAATATGGTAATCACGAGTAAGAATATATTTCGACCATAAACAAATACGCCGATTAGTCCTGTTAAAATGACAATAGCCATAAACCCTAAAAAGTATCTGCCAATCGTATTGTGTAGCTTTCCTCCTTTTACACTTAACAAAGCAATTAGACCTAATAACAAGGCAATTGAACCTGATATAACATGAATTAAAATATTAGCGGTATGCATGACTTTCATTTTTAGTATTGAAAAATTTTAAGTCAAAAAAGCAGATAATCAGTTAGTTATGAAAGTCATTAATGGGGAGTGGCTCTATTTTTAGGTGAATGGTGGTTTAAATAGGGTGGATGAAAAAGCGGAAAATAGACTTCCTTTGTATTTTAGTGGGATTATTATTGTTGTAACTATTTACCGTTAAGTGTTTCTAATCTTTAATAACGAAAAATCACGACTCTTTTCTACGAATAATTCCGTACAGTGGTCGGAAGTAACGAATGTATTTGCGATTCCGTGTCAAGCACGGAAAGACGATATCTTTGTAGTTATAATAAATAGTTATCGAGCATTCTAATATGCTACATAAAAAACCGCCACTCTATTCAATCTTTATTAATTTACGGATGGTATTTAAATATCCCTTGCTACTCATGATGGACGATAGTTTTTTCGCTTCAAATTCTATCACATAGCGAGAATTAGAGTGCAACTGAATGTGTTTAATATGGTTCGTATTCACAATATACTTTCGGTGTACTCTCTTAAAATTATCCTCCAATCGTTTTTGTAGAAAAAGTAAGGAATAGTCACAAAGTCGTTTCTCCCCTTTTAGGTCATAGACAAAAGCATAATTATCGAAGGCTTCAAAATAGACGATGTCTTCTATTGGCATTAACATAATTACTTCACCCTGTTTGACGGGTAATTTTGTGATGATTGAAATTTGTTCCTCATTATTTTTAGGTTCGCTTTCTTGATTAGGTAATGCGTTTTCCTCTTCTTGCGTCGGTTCTTGTTTGGGAAATAAATTACCATTTTGAAAAAAACTAAATCCCAAAATCAATGCAATAATCCCATTGAATACATTCATTCTTCCATCCGAAAAAATCGAATAAGGCTCATTGGAGAACACCAACGCCCAAATAAGATGTTCTACCTCCGTCGTTATTCCGCCTATTAACAAGAACACAATAGAGAGGATTAGGTATAGTTTCCATGAAGGATTGATATAATGCTCAAACCAGGCTCGATTCGCAGCTATGGCTACCAACTGATAACCGATCAAGACACTTGTCGTCATGGATAGAATACAAGACTGTATCCAAGTCAAATTATCCTGAATGATATAATTTGCTGTACCAATACCCAGCCCTATCAATACAATATGTGGCAAATAGGCATTTGCTTTTTCTACGCTAAAATGGACAGACATGGTTTGCTAAATATTTTAGTGTACATTTAATCAATAGTACGGAAAATTTTTATTCAAAAAAGTGTGGATAAATAAAAAAGAA
>CAYLSF010000647.1:0-4822 GCA_964385675.1 uncultured Saprospiraceae bacterium | reverse complement strand
CAAAAAATTCTAGTCAAATTACCCCCATTAAAATAATCTATACTGAATAATATAATCATTCCTTCACTTTCCAAATTATATTATTTAACATTGGTAAAATTTAGTTGCTCTTTAGCGTCTTATTACCAAATTAAATCAATTATGCGAACTCAATTCTATTACTTATGGTTGTTAAGCATCCTTCTATTTATTCAATGCTCTCCACCAAAATCTTCTCACAATCTTCCTTTAGAAAAAGGACAACACATCACCTTAATCGGTAATAACCTCTGCTCCAGAATGATGAATTTTGGTCATTTTGAAACAGAATTACAACTTCGGAATCCTGACCATCAATTGGTAATTCGGAATATGTGTGATGGCGGAAACACACCTGGTTTTAGACCACATTCGGGACGTTTTTCGCCATGGGCATTTGCAGGAGCAGAAAAATTTCAAACTGAATTAGCCAACTTCTCTGGAAGTGAAGGGCATTTTGAGACACCCGATCAATGGTTAACTCGATTGGAAACCGATATAATTTTAGCATTTTTTGGATACAATGAATCGTTTGAAGGAAAAGTAGGTCTAGCTAATTTTGAAAGCGAATTAGAAGCATTTGTCCAACATACTTTTACTCAAGAATATAACGGCAACTCCACACTACAGTTAATATTAGTTTCTCCAATTGCTTTTCAAGATTTATCTGCAAAATATGAGCTGCCCGATGGAAAAACTGAGAATCAAAACTTAAAACTATACACGGATGCCATTAAAAAAGTAGCGGATAAATATAAAATCCCTTTTATCGATGTTTTTACGCCAACTAAAAAGTGGTTTGAATCAGGCGAAGCCTTAACGACCGATGGATTTCAATTCAATGATTTAGGTTATCAACGCTTTTCTACCTTATTAGCTGATAAAATATTTGGCTATCAAAATATAGCAGCAGAAAACCATCGACAATTGGTATTAGATGCCGTTTTAGAAAAAAATTGGCATTGGCATGATGATTTTAAAAGTCCAAATGGTGTTCACGTATTTGGGCGACGCTATAATCCTTTTGGTCCCGATAATTATCCTGATGAAATTAAAAAGAAACGAGAAATGATTGCCATTCGAGATAGGGCAATATGGAAAGCAGCGAAAGGTGAAAGATTAGATTTGGCAAAAGCAGATGCACAAACACATCAGCTACCCAAAGTAGAAACCAATTATAAAATAGGCGATTATGGACGAGGTGATGCAAAATATTTATATGGTAATGAGGCTTTGGAAAGTTTAAAGCCAGTAGAAGGGTATCAAGCCGAATTATTTGCTTCTGAAAAAGAATTTCCAGATTTAGCCAATCCTGTACAGTTATCTTTTGATAATGAAGGACGATTGTGGGTAGCAGTAATGCCTACTTATCCGCATTATAAACCGGGCGATCCGAAACCGAATGATAAATTATTAATCTTAGAAGATACCGATGGTGATAACAAAGTCGACAAACAAACCATTTTTGCAGAGGGCTTACACATACCTGCTGGATTTGAAATTTCCCATGATGGTGTTTATATTTCACAAGGCACGAATTTGAAGTTATATAAAGATACGGATGGAGATGATAAAGCCGATCAAGTAGAAATTGTATTAAGTGGTTTTGATGATCATGATACACATCATGTCATTAGTGCATTTTGTGCGGACCCTTCTGGAGCAATTTGGATGGGGGAAGGGGTCTTTTTACATTCTAATGTAGAAACACCTTACGGTCCTGTGCGAGCGACTAATGGCGGTTTTTTCAGATATAATCCTCAAAGAAAACACTTAGAACGAGCATCACAAGTCTCCATTCCCAATCCTTGGGGTACAGCCTTTGATGCTTGGGGACAAGCCTTATTTTTAGAAACTTCAGGTCCTGCTGTCCGATGGATGTTGCCCGGTTCGATTCGTCCTCGTTATGGTCAAAAAAATGATAAAGGACATAATTTGGTACAAGAAGCAGATAAAGTACGTCCAACTTCAGGAATTGAATTTATTTCTAGTCGGCATTTTCCAGATGAAGTACAAGGGGATGTATTGTTGAATAACGCCATTGGCTTTTTAGGTACACGTCAGCATAAAGTCTTAGAAGATGGAACAGGCTTTAAGTTAGAAAAACGGCATGATCTCCTCACGGGAAGTGATCAAAATTTCCGCCCCGTGGATTTAGAGTTTGCTCCCGATGGCTCTTTGTATGTTGTGGATTGGCATAATGTTTTAATTGGTCACATGCAGCATAATGCTCGTGATCCGTTACGGGATCATGTACATGGTCGTATCTACCGAATTACTTATCCTTCTCGTCCTTTGGTTCAACCGGCTGAAATTGCTGGGGCGTCCATTCCTACATTATTGGATAATTTAAAATTACCCGAATATCGAACTCGATACCGCACCCGAAGAGAATTAAGAGGTAGAAATAAAAAGGAAGTTTTACCCATATTAAAAAAATGGGTTCAAAACCTCGATAAAACTGATACCAATTATGAACATCACCTTTTAGAAGCCCTTTGGGTTACATGGGGATTAAATCAAGTGGATAAAGATTTGTTACTGACCTTATTGGAGGCTAAAGATTATAAAGCAAGAGCAGCAGCCGTACAAGTTTTAAGATATGTCGGACATCAAATTGATAATCAAGCTGAATTATTATTAAAAAAAGCGGAAGATAAAAACGGTCGAGTTCGACTAGAAGTATTAGTAGCGGCATCATGGCTAGAGGAGGAAATGGGTTTAAAAATTATAGAAAAAGTAGCACAACAACCTATGGATAAATGGCTAGACGTACCGTATAAGAGAGCCATTGCTCACCTTAAAGGTGAAAACCTACAGGCGGAACAAGCTGAAATTAGAACACATTTGACAGGGAATGAGCGAGATTTATATATCAAAGGAAAAGCCATTTACGAACGTGAATCCTACTGCGGAACTTGTCATCAAGAACATGGTCAAGGGCTTGCGGCAGCAGGTTATCCGCCATTAAAATACTCCAAATGGGTTAAAGAAGATGAAGAACGACTCATCAAATTAACCCTCAAAGGCTTGTATGGTGAAATGACCGTATTAAATAGAAAATACAAAGGTAATGTACCAATGACTGCTTTTGAAGGACTGCTCAATGATGATGAAGTTGCTGCTGTACTAACTTATATTCGGAACTCATTTGGGAATAAGGCAACACCTATTTTACCCAATCAAGTCACAGAAGTTAGAGCAGCGATTAAAGATAAAAAAGGCTTTTACACCGCTAAAGAACTTTTAGAAAGTCATCCATTTGAGTAAAATTAGACATCAAAAGTCAGATCACTAACGCTGACAGAGGTCAGAAAATACAAAACTATGAAATATCCAATCCTACTTTCAATATTAATCCTATTAAGTTGTCAAACAGAAACAACTACGAAAATAACAGATAATGAACCGTTACAATGGCTAACGCTAAAAGCTAAAAATAACGCCAACGGAAAACACATCGTCTTAATTTCTGGCGATGAAGAATATCGCTCAGAAGAAGCGTTACCACAATTGGCAAAAATCCTGTCTACGCATCATGGTTTTGATTGCACCGTTTTATTCGCACAAGATCCCGATAGTTTAGGTGTCATCAATCCCAACTATAGTTTTAATATTCCAGGCATGGAACATTTGGAACAGGCGGATTTAGCTATTCTATTTACTCGATTTAGGGCTTTGCCCAATGAGCAAATGCAACATTTTGAAAATTATTTATTAAACGGGAAACCTTTAATTACCATTCGTACGGCTACACATGCCTTTAATTTTAAAGATACAACTCATGCTTTCAAGCATTATGGCTGGAATTATAAAGGAGACAAAACCGATTGGCATTTAGGATTTGGTAAAAAGATACTAGGCGAAACTTGGTACACGCATCATGGACGACATAAACACCAAAGTACAAGAGGCATTATAGCAGAGGAATCCAAAAATCATCCGATTTTAAATGGGATTCCCGATGGTTCAATTTGGGGACCAACGGACGTATATGGTATTAGAATGCCAATGGATGGAGATGCACAACCTATCATTTTAGGGCAAACCATTGATAGAACAGGGGAATTTGATGAAAGCGATATTTTATATGGAATGCGTGAATCAGATACTGAAATAGCAACCGTTACTCAACAAGGAAAGAATGCAGAACCTTATAATCCTAATGAACCGATGCCGCCGATTGTTTGGACAAAATCCTATCAATTAGAACAGGGTAAAAAAGGGCAATCCTTAACTTCGACTATTGGTGCTTCTACGGATATGTTGGATGAAGAAGTCCGTCGATTATTTGTTAATGGGGTTTATTATTTACTCGATTTAGATATTCCTTCAAAAGCTACGGTGGATATCGTTGGTACTTATGAGCCTTCTGCTTTTGCTTTTCATTCAGATGAGTATTGGGAGGAGAAGGGATTGAGAATTCATTCATTAAAGGATTAATTTCTAATAAAATAACTCATTTATGAAATGGAAAATATTAGGTCTATTGATAGTTATCGTCATTAATGTCAGTATTGCTCAATTATTTATTAACAAGATTACAGCAACAGACTCAATTATCCGCACAATAGAAACCAGAATGGTAGAGGACTTGAGAGAGCATAATTTAATAGATAGTTCTTTTCAGTTATATCTTCATAACACAATACCTATTTTACTTGAATCAAGACAATTTGCAACTACAATATATGATGAGGAAAGATTAAAGTATCAGCATAAATTAGATACTTCCTTACAAATTATGACTAATGATAGTCTAATTCATATTTTTGTTCAAATCTATGAAGGACTACTTAAATAT
>CAYLSF010000646.1:0-4824 GCA_964385675.1 uncultured Saprospiraceae bacterium | reverse complement strand
TATGTTTGGACAAGGTACAACTTCTGCAAGAATTGCAGGTAAAGTCGTCTCTGGAAGTGAAACCCTAATTGGTGCAACTGTTCTAGCAGTACACACGCCTACAGGTTCTCGCTATGGAGCTACTACGAATACCGAGGGATTATTTACACTAAACAACATGCGTGTAGGTGGCCCTTATACGATTACTGTTACTTATGTAGGATACGAAAATTTGGTACTAGAGAATATCAATTTAGCATTGGGTCAAACGGAGACTTTTAACTTTGAAATGAAATCTAATGCGGTTACTACAGATGAAATCGTTGTTACCGCAGGTGGACTATTTGATGGAAATCGTACAGGTGCAGAAACAAAAGTTTCTTCTGAGACTTTAAAAGCACTACCAAACGCAGATCGTAATTTCAATGACTATTTAAGAGTTGCACCTCAAGCCAGTATTCAAGGAAATGGTGGGGTATCTTTTACAGGTATCAACAATCGCTATAATGCTGTTTTTATTGATGGTGCTGTAAATAACGATGTATTCGGTTTAGCAAACTCAGGTACAAACGGTGGTCAAGCTGGTATTTCCCCTATTAGCCCTGATGCTTTAGAGGAAATTCAGATTGTACTAGCTCCTTATGATGTAACTTTAGGTGGTTTCGCTGGTGGTGGTGTAAATGCCGTTACGCGTAGTGGTACTAATAAATTAGAGGGTTCTGCTTACTGGTTCTTTAGAAATGAAGATTTAGCTGGTAAAACACCTACCGATGATGAAACTGTTGAGCGTACAAAATTAGATCCTTTTAGTTCTAACACCTTTGGTTTTAGATTAGGAGGTCCTATCATTAAAGATAAGTTATTCTTCTTTACGAATGTTGAAATTCAAAGAGACGAATTACCAAGACCTTTTGTAGCTTCTGAATATATTGGTGATGCAACTACCGCTGACTTAGAAGCAATTCGTAATAAATTAATCAACGATTATGGTTACGATCCAGGTGGTTTTGAGAATAACCCTCAGACCACAAATGGTGAAAAAATCTTAGTTAAGTTAGATTATAATATCAACGATAACCACAAGTTATCTTTAAGAAACTCTTATGTAAGAGGAGAAACAGAAATTCACCCTGCACCAAGTGCTACAAGAATTCCTTTTGGTAATGTTGGATATATTTTCCCTTCTACGACTAACTCTGCTGCATTAGAATTAAAGAGTATTTTTGGTTCAAATATGTCGAACAATTTAATCGTTGGTTTGACAACTGTAAGAGACGATAGAGATATTTTAGGCGATCCTTTCCCACAAATCATCATGAATGATGGTGCTGGAGATGTAATCGTTGGTACAGATAATTTCTCTTATTCTAATATTGTATTCCAAGACGTATTCACTATTACAGATAACTTTAGTATCAGTAAAGGGAAACACTATTTCACTTTTGGTACACACAATGAGTTTTTCAGAATTCAGAACTTATTTACCATTTTCTCTACACCTCGCTACGAATATTTCTTTGATGGTGTAAACCGTTTCTTAAATGATGAGCCTGCGGATTTATTATTATTCGGTCATGAGCAAGCTTCTAATGGCCAATCTGTTCGTATTGGAGATGAAGCGACTAACTTAGGACCTACATTTAATGCGATGCAATTAGCATTTTATGGTCAAGATGAGTTCCAAGTAAATGATAAGTTGAAATTAACGTATGGTATCCGTTTTGATATTCCAATTTTTACGGATGATCCACCATTAAATAATACAGACTTTAATACAACAACTGTTCCTGCAATTGAGCAATTCTATGATTTAGAAGGAGCAAGAGCAAGTCAAGCACCTGCGACTCAAATCTTGTGGAGTCCAAGAATTGGATTCAACTATGATGTAAATGGTGATAAGAAAACACAACTACGTGGTGGTGCAGGTATCTTCACAAGTAGAGTGCCATGGGTTTGGCCAGGCGGTATGTTTATCCGTAATGGTTTAAATAGTGCATTCAATGTTCAGTTTGGTATTGGAGCTCAAGACATCTTAGCGACACCTCAAGAATGGTTAAATAACTTAACTATCAATGATAGTCCTGCTGGTGATGTTGATTTATTTTCTGAAGACTTCAAATATCCTCAAATCTTCCGTTCTAGTTTAGCATTAGACCAAAAATTACCTGGTGATATTAATGCAACATTTGAGTTAACATATACTAAAACATTGAATAATATCAATGTAAGAAATGTAAACTTAAAGCCTAGTACAGCTAATTTAGCTGGTGCTGACAATAGACCTCTAGTTGACTTTGATGATAAAATTGATGATACTTATACCAACATTACTTGGGTAGGAAATACGAATGAAGGTTATACGTTCAATGCTACGGCTCAGTTTTCAAAAACTTGGGCAAATACTACTGCTAGTTTAGCATACTCTTTTACAAGAGCTGATGCTTTATTTGATGGTTCTGGATTTATCAATAACACTAACTGGGAGAATGTATTAAGTGTACAAGGAAACAACAATCCTTCTACAGCTCGTTCTGTATTTGATGCAGGTTCTCGTTTGACTGCTTTTGTAGCACACCGCTTTAACTTTGGTGATGCAGCTGCTTTAACACTTTCTGCATTCTATACAGGTCAATCTGGAAGACCTTATTCTTTCATCTATAATAATGTGATTTCTGATGTATCACAAAACTTAGATGTTCAAGACCTAATCTATGTACCTGCTAGTGCTAATGATATTAACTTAGTTGACATCGTTGATGGTAATGGTAACGTCGTGACTTCTGCTGCTGATCAATGGACAGCTTTAGATAACTTCATTGCTGGAAATGAATACTTAAATGGTAGAAGAGGAGATTATGCAGAGCCTAATGAAATCCGCACACCGTTTGAAAATATCATTGACTTAAAAGTAGCGTTAGATTTCTACGTTATGCAAGGAGAAACTAAACATAACTTACAAATTACTTTGGATGTATTCAACTTTACAAATATGATTAACCCTGATTGGGGAAGAAGATATTTCGTAGGTGGAAACACATTCCCATTAATTCAGTCTAATTTGAATAATGGAACACCTGAATTCAACTTTGTTGATCCAGGCGTGACTTATAATATTGTACAGTCTGGTATAAACAGTGCAAGATGGGCTGCACAGTTAGGAGTTCGTTACAGCTTCTAAGCAATTGAAATAATTTTACTTTATCCAAGGCAGTCTCTTTTGTGGGGCTGCCTTTTTTTATTAAAACACCAATTTCTAAATCAAAAAATATGCTTTCAAAAGTTCATCATATCGCCATTATCTGCTCTAACTATGAGAAATCAAAAGCCTTTTACACTAAAGTCTTAGGCTTAGAAATCATTAGAGAAGTGTATCGAGAAAAGCGTCAATCTTATAAGCTAGATTTAGCTTTAAATGGAGAATATATTATTGAATTATTTTCTTTCCCTACTCCGCCTAAAAGAGTTTCAAGACCTGAAGCTAGAGGGCTACGTCATTTAGCCTTTCAAGTAGAAAATATTGAAACCACTATCAAGCATTTAAACCAACAAGGTGTAAAAACAGAACCTATCCGAATAGATGAATACACCAACAAAAGATTTACTTTTTTTGCAGATCCAGATGATTTACCTTTAGAGTTATATGAACTGTAAAATTTAGTACACTAAGTCGTTAACTTTTGCACCAACTTGCCTACACCTAATATGTTAGTATTATGATAAGGATGTAAGTTTTTATTATATTTTGGATATGATGGGAAAGGAAGCCGTTGGTACAAGTTTATTGGAATAAGTGAAACTGCTGAAAAGTTGGAGTTTGAAACACTTGAGGTACAGCTACCTTTAAATCAATTGGAAGACGAAGCTCCAATACCTGCTATTTTGTATTGGGAAGGGTATCATTTGGTCGTATTATAGCAGATTAGAAATAGTATTTTTTATATTATAAATACAACAGAAGATAAATGTAGATTGAGAAGAAGTGAGATTAAGGAAGCTTGGTTACAACCAGATATTAATGAAGGTGTCGCATTATTATTAGAGAAAGAATAGTAGTCTTTTAAGTTCGTTTAGTTGACAAATTAGTAGTGTTCGTCGAAAATCACAATTCGATTATTAAAGCTATTGATCCATAACTTTTTTGAATGTAAATTTGTAGTCCAAGTGGACTAAAACTGTTACTATGACTACGGAAACATCAAAAAAATCGTTTTTAGATAAGGTATTTGACGGTATTTCTAATTTCTACAAATTCGCTAAACGCACTACTGAGAAAAAGGAAGAGGATAGTTTATTTATCCTATTTTGTAAGATCGTATTACAAGCTATTTTCATCTTATTATGTGTGATTATGTCACCTTTTATGATTTTAGGGATTATTATCGGCATTATGGTAGTAATATGAAATCAACGCTTCAACATCCTTTATTTTTATTTAGCTTGACGCTACTTATCCTGCATCAGCTTTGGCAGCCGCTATATCCTATATGGTGGATAGATGCTTATTTGGATGATTTGCTTTGTATGCCTATTGTATTGACTATACTTCTATTTGAATGGCAATTTATTTTAAAAACAGATTACCAATTTTCTTGGTTTGAAGTCTGTTGTATTACCTTATTTATAGGTGTTTTTTACGAGGAAATTTTACCTCAATTTAATGCTGATTTTACGGCAGATAGATTGGATTATTTATTTTATGGGTTGGGGAGTTTGGGGTTTTATTTATTTTACAATGAGGATACAGAAATTTTTCTACTTAAAACCTAATGTATATGAAATACTTAATCCTATTAATTTCATGCGTATCTTTCAGTACGTTATTCTCTCAACAATCTATTGATTATG
>CAYLSF010000645.1:0-4826 GCA_964385675.1 uncultured Saprospiraceae bacterium | reverse complement strand
AGAGCACCTGCCTTACAAGCAGGGGGTCACTGGTTCGAATCCAGTATCGCCCACTAATAAATTAAAAAGGGATTTTAGCAGAAGCTAAAATCCCTTTTTAATTTATGGTTATTAGTTATCGGATATCTGTATCGTACAACCAAGTAACTGATAACCGACCACCTACTAAAACCCTTTTATCCGTTCCCATAATTTTTGTAATTCTTCAGAAGTCATACTCGGTGGTGTTCTATCGGGCATGACATCTACGCCAGAAGCTGTTTTTACCACATCGAATTTTAAGGCAAAATCATGTTTATCCGTTCCGCGTAATTCCCCAGAAATTACGGCTAATAGGGCATCATTATATCGGAGTGTATTTTCGTCTATTCGTTCTACATTATAATATCCTTTTGAAAACCATCGTAAAATCTGAATATAACGATTACCATGATACGGTTGAAGTAGTTCATGATTTTTCTCAATATGAGCAAATTTGATTTGACTCAAATCTTCATCCAATACAGAGTAGAATCCAACTTTATAACCATCGGGCGTATTCGCCACACATTGCCAAAGCATGGTATTTAGTATCGTTGGACTGACCACATAGTCTGTATATTCAATTTTTCGCTCGTCTAGCAATTGGGCAAACGTATCTTGAGCTTTTATTTTGTTCATTAGCCCAAATAGTAAATAAGCACTGCTGATACCAATTCCTAACCAATTCAATATTTTTCGACGCTTGTGCGAACGATGGTAAAAGGATGCTGCTATGAGACACAATATAAAAGGTATAGTATAAAGCGGATCGGCTACCGAAATCGTATTGAAAGCAATTCTAGCATTGGAAAAGGGGGATAGGAGTTGTGTGCCGTAAGGCGTTAAGCTATCCAGTAAAGTGTGCGTCAGAAACCCTAAAAAGAATAGCCAGCTCCATTCAGTAACGGTAGGAGGTTCAGTTAGTGGTCTAGGTTCATTTTTCCAAAAGCTAGTCAGTCGCCTTATCAACAACCAGCCTAAAACTAAGGCTGTTAATATCAACTGCCAACTTGGCGTACCATTAGAGACGGTAGAAGCATAAATTAACCCTCCAAAGATTCCAGTATAAAAGAGTATAGCTAAGCCAATCATGGAAACCTTATAACTAGCTTGATTGGGTATTTTTTGTTTATAAAATTGATGAACTAACCAACCAAATGCAGGTGCAGCAACTACTGTAAATAACAAAGAATGAGATAAACCTCTATGAACTGCCATGGCTTCTATGGAGTGCATATAAAAATTAGTAATGACATCTAGGTCTGGAATAGTTCCTGCTATGCCGCCCCAAACCATTGCTTTATTACCAATTTTTTTGCCCAAAACAGCCTCTCCTACAGCCGCCCCTAATGTAATTTGTGTTAAAGAATCCATTTTATGTAGAGGTATAAGGTGTAAAGAATAAGGTGTTAGCATGCATTATACTCTGTACCTTAAACCTTATACCTATTTTTAGCATCTAACTATTTTTTACTTGATAACGTTATAGATTAAGTGTAACTTTGTATGAATCAGTTATCATGTTTCACATTGATTGCTCAATCAAAATAACCATCAAATCTGGTTTTTGTTTTTGATAATTAATAACTTGATAATTAGCAGTATCAGATAACTACATCGGATTTATTTATTACGATAACCCACATTTGTTTAAAAGCAATATTACTAAGCAAAGCGTAATCATTTATAATAATAAGATTAACGAACTATGAAGTTTACAGAATTTGAGTATAAACGACCTGAGATAGAAAATTTTAAATCAGCGTTTCAAAGTGCATTGACCCGTTTTAAAGAAGCTAATTCCTTTGAAGAGCAAAGTGAGATATTTGAAGCCATCGAAAAATTGAGAGGAGAGTTTGACTCGATGTACAATATCTGTTATATCCGTCATTCAGTGGATACAAAGAATGAATTTTACGAGGCGGAAAATACCTTTTTTGACCAAAACTTACCCAGTTTTCAAGATTTAAATACGCAATTTCATAGAGCTTTAATAGAGTCGAAATTCCGTAAACAATTGGAGGAAAAATGGGGAAAACAATTGTTCACCATAGCAGAACTAAGTTTAAATACTTTTAAACCTCAAATACTAGAAGACCTTCAAGAAGAAAATAAATTGACTTCGCAATACATAAAGCTAAAGGCAAGTGCAGAAATTGAATTTAGAGGAGAAAAATACAACTTATCGGGATTAGATCCTTTCATAATGTCGGAAGATAGGGCAACTCGAAAAGAAGCAGCTACTACCAAATGGCAGTTTTTTGCAGATAATGCAGAAAGTTTTGCTTCTATTTTTGACAAAATGGTAAAAGTGCGCCATAAAATGGCACAAGCATTAGGGTATAAGAATTTTGTGGAATTGGGATACAATCGTATGTTACGTTCTGATTATAATGCAGATATGGTGGCGGTATTCAGAAAGCAAGTGCAGGACTATATTGTACCGATTGCCACAGAACTGAGACAACGACAAACAAAAAGGTTAGGCGTAGATAGTTTAAAATACTATGATGAGGTATTCAAGTTTAAAACAGGAAACCCAAAGCCTAAAGGCTCACCAGAATGGATTGTAGAGAATGCGAGAGATATGTATAAGCAATTATCTACGGAGACTAATGACTTCTTTGAGTTTATGTTAGAAAAGGGCTTGATGGATTTGACCAATAAGGACGGAAAAGCTACGGGAGGTTATTGTACATATATCAATAAATATAAGAGTCCTTTTATCTTTTCCAATTTTAATGGTACCAGTGGCGATATAGATGTATTAACACATGAAGCAGGTCATGCTTTTCAAGTGTTTTCTAGTAGAGATTTAGGTATTCAAGAATACAATTGGCCAACCTATGAAGCCTGTGAGATTCACTCTATGAGTATGGAGTTTTTTACGTGGCCTTGGATGGATAAATTCTTTAAGGAAGATACAGAGAAATATAAATTCTCGCATTTAGCAGAAAGTTTAATATTTATACCCTATGGTGTTGCAGTAGATGAGTTTCAACACGTCGTATATGAAAATCCAGATATGACGCCTACGGAAAGAAATGCAGCTTGGAGAGCAATTGAGCAAAAGTACCTGCCATATCGAGACTATGAAGATAATGACTTTTTAAATAGTGGTGGATTTTGGAATCGTCAGAGTCATATTTTTGTGAATCCTTTTTACTATATAGATTATACCTTAGCTCAAATCTGTGCTTTTCAGTTTTGGATGAAGGATAGACAAGATCATGAAGGGGCTTGGAAAGACTATTTACATTTATGTCAAGTTGGAGGAAGCTTATCCTTTTTGGAATTAGTGAAGCTGGCAAATTTACGTTCACCTTTCGATCCTGAGTGTGTGGCTTCCGTAATTGGAGAGATTAAAAAATGGTTAGATGGAGTCGATGACTCTAAGTTTTAATAGAATCGAGCGAACGAGTAACTTAGAGTTACTCGTTCACTTATAATTGCTTAAACAAAAAAGGTGTGGGTTGATACTCACACCTTTTTTTGTTTAATTAAGTTTAACAAAACTCGATTAACGGTATCTATTCTTCGATAAATTAAACTTATGTTTAAACATTGTTTAATTTGCAAGGCATTTTAAATGTATTTTGTTAAACAAAATCTGTTAAATTGATTAACGAAATTATATGATTTAAGTAATTTTCAAAAATTTTTGAAAATAAAATATTTTATTTATTTCAAAAAATCAACACCTAAACTACTATAAATCAATTATTTATAATTTTAGTATGAAAAAACGATGTCCAATAAATATTTTCTATACTAAAAAACGCTCTACAAAATTTTGATTTTTGTTGAATGTTGACGTATATTTGGTTAAACAAAACACAGGTTATATTACCAAATAACTTTTAGCGTCAAAATTTTTCGTCATGTCAACTATAGAATTTCACAATAAGTTTAACCAAATGTCTAACTTACTTCATTCGTTTGCCTACAACTTAACAAAGAATGTAGAAGATGCCAAAGATCTTTTTCAAGAGACGGCTTATCGTGCGATGACTAATCAGGATAAGTTCCGTCCAGGTACTAACTTTAAAGCATGGCTTTTTACGATTATGAAAAATATTTTCATTAATAATTATCGTAAACGCGTAAAAGCAAACACAATCATTGACTCTACAGATAATCTGTACTATATCAATTCTGGTAAAAATACCATCAAAAATGGGGCTGAGTCTTCTATTATGATGAAGGAGTTATCTATCATTATTGATAGATTGGATGATAGTATCAAAATTCCTTTTATGATGCACTATAAGGGATTTAAATATCAAGAGATAGCAGAACATTTAGACTTACCATTAGGGACTGTAAAGAGTCGTATTTTCTTTGCTCGCAAAGAATTAAAACAAGCTATCAATATTAGATATGATAATATGGCGAGAGTGAAATAATCTCACTAGCCAAAAAAGTAATATAATTGTACTAGCAAATTTCGATAAATTAAAAGACCGTTCTGTTTGTATAATCAGAACGGTCTCTCTTTTTTAGATGTATTTGTTGGTGTGTTTATCGTCTTTTCGACTTAGATTTTTTCGGTTTAGGTTTCGATAAAACTCCTATGGCATGAAGAGCTTTTTGAGACGCTTTTTGCTCAGCTGATTTTTTACTAAAATCTTCTGCCTTTGCTAATTGTTTTCCATCTACGAGTACGGCTACTCTAAATCTATCTCTATTTTCCTAATGTCAGTCTCCAACCTTTCAACAAGTTCAATCTCTATTTCTATGTTCTCAATGCGTTCTTCTATTTCCTCTGGCGTAATCTGACTTCCCTTTCCCCATCCTGTATCGCA
>CAYLSF010000644.1:0-4830 GCA_964385675.1 uncultured Saprospiraceae bacterium | reverse complement strand
TATAAACTGCAGAGATGAGACATCTCTCGATATTGTATTTGTCCAAAGTCTAAAACTATTATTGATGAGCATAAAAAACAAGTCTTTGAAAAAATGGATATTAATAAAAAATCAGCCATCTTAACACTCCAAAAGGAGTTAAACAAGGGAAGGTATTTAGTTAGAATATTCACTAAAAATGGACAAGCATCAATTCCAATAATTAAAGAATAGTTAATAACTAAAACCTAACCTCTCCATCCTCCAAATCCCGATCAATCACCAACAAATGCGGGTCAAGCACAACCTTACTAGGTACTTGCTCCAAATCAACCGTCAAACTGTTGTCAACTTGATTCACTTGAATTTTTTCAATATGAAATAACTCGTTGGTAGCATTGTAAAAGCCTAATTCTATAAAATCATTTAAGGGTAATAGCTCGTCTTTTTTATCCGCTCTATATTTTTGAATCTTAAAACTGACTGTAGTCCTTTTGCCGTTGAGTTGAACCGATTGAATTGAATTATCATGTAGCGTAATGGTCTCAAAATAATCGGTAATTAGGTATTGATAGGCCTCGGGGGTATTGGTTTTTAATAATTGAATAAGGTCTAAAGTCGTTGGATATTTATCCGTTCTAAACCGATAAGTTTGTAAAAATTCTTTTAGAATACCATTCAATTTTTCTTCTCCGAGGTGATGATATAAGGCATTAAATGCCATCGTGCCTTTGCCATAAGAAATATAATCTTGATTGGCTTCCACCAAATATAAAGGATGTTCCTCCTCGTTGGCTTTTGCTCGTCCTCGTAAGTAACGATTGCGTTGAAAAGCTAAAAAAGCAGCCGCTTTAGATGTACCATAATAGTTTTCATAAAGCCGCAAACTGATATATTCCGTAATACTTTCCGTCAACATTCTAGCACCGCGGGCTTCCGCGGGCATCACTTGATTGCCAAACCATTGATGCGTTAATTCGTGAGCAGGTACATAAAAAGATAAGTCAATTTTATCGCTTTCGTCAGGGGCATTCATCCCAAATCGAATTTCAGAAGTCGGGATAGTATTTGCCATGGTAGTTGCATACGTTCCTTCTGAAATTGGAAACTCAATAATTCGAGCTTCTTTGTGTTGATATAGACTAAAATACTTTGCATTATAATCAATCGCCGCTTTGAGTCCATCTAACATTTTTTGAGTATTAAAATCATGTGATGGATGATGACAAACGGCTAGATTGACGCCTTTATAATCCACTTCTGTTATTTCAAAAACACCAACATTGAAGGATAAGGCAAATTTTATCGGTTGATTGGTTTTGTAATGGAAATAATTTCTATCCTTTTCTGTCCATTGTTTGACCAGATAGCCAGGGGCATACGCTGTTTGATGTTTTGGCGTATTGAGGATGACATCCAAATTCATAAAATCAACATCATTTGCATAAAAATTACGCTTGGAAACTAGGCTATCACTCGGAGGATTAAAATTCCGATTAACGAAATAACCGATTCTTGGCATAATATCACTTCTTAAAAATGTACCATTTTCTAACACACTTGAATTGCGTTCAAAAAGTGTATTGGCGTGATTTTTTACCGTAAATTTTAAATGAATAGAATCATTGGGTGCTAGTGATTTTTTTAAATGAATCACTTGAAATTTCATAAAATCATCTGTTTCAATGACTTCATAGTCAACACTCAAATCAATCGTAGTTATTTCTTCAAAACCCGTCTTAACCAATAGCGTATCTATATTTTTCTCATTTTTATTCATGAGCAAATAGTCGCCTTCTAGGTAAAAAGATTGGTTATCACTATTAATATCGAATCGTCTGATGTTAATATTCGTAATCTTCGGTTGTGGTATATTTTGATATGTTGAAAAATTGGCTTTAAAACGTTCTAAGGCTTGGCTATCATTAGAAAAATTTAAAGCAGATTGTTCGCCTTGATAAATTTGAAATCCAAAAAACAGGAAAATACCAATAGGAATAAGTAGGTATAAAAAGGACATATTTGTCCATCGAAGTTGAGCAATTTTTAATTTTTCAGCGATGGAAAACGTAAATCCTCTTTGCCAACCTAAATAGGTCAATACGCCTAAAATTCCAGAAAATGCCAACCAATATGCCGTAACTATACCATAGCCTTTCAACAAATGACCATAGCCATTCATATCACTATATTGTAATTGTGGTGGGGCATTAAAGGCAATTAAGTGAGAATCTAAGCCAAATTGATAGAGTTGATCTTTGCCAATCCAACCGAGTAAAAGAACAAAAATCCCTAGATACACATTAGGAATTAAAGTGTGGATAAAAACAGACATCACTGCCCAAATGATTAATGTTGGAAGTGTGATAATGAATAATTGATACAAGTATAAACCAATTTCAAACTGGAAATAACCATTGTAAACTTGCAAGACGATTCCGCAACACATCATCACCAATAATAGAAGGATTTGTACTTTAACTAAGGCAATGACTTTTGAGCCTACTAGAACCCAATTTTGGACAGGCGTGGTATCTATCAATTGATTGGAATGATACATTCGAGAACGATGTACCAACATACCCGAGTAAATAAAAGTGACGAGCGTAATGATAATGGTAAAAAACACTATTGGAATAGATAGCATCAGGCGAGTCATGGGCAATAAGATAAAATCGCCTGTATTTGTCACTCGACCTAAGGCAAATATGATTGCCATAACCCCAAATCCGAGTAATATCAAAAACATCCAACCTCGTACGATGTATTGGAAATCAAATCGAGCGAGTTGCCATAAGGTTTTCCATTGTTGGATGTTGGAATAATTATAAGTAATTGGTACAGCAGATGAAAAGGTCTTACTTTCGGTTGTGGATGCGGTTTCTTTTTTCTTGAAAAATGAAGGTAAATCAAAATTGGATTGGTGCGTAAATTCAAATTTTTGATAAAAAAGGTAAAACAAAATTCCGACTATCGTTGTCCATAATAATCGATTCCAAAGCACCACACCGAGAATTGGAATTTGTAAGGTATTTTGTTCTTCTAGTGTCCAAAGCTGTGTTTCGTACAAGACCGCATTTTGAGCAAAAGGATCGGTTACTGCCATCCAAAATGGAGCATTGCTAAAGATATTTTCGGTAATAATTTGTATAAAAAATAAGACAATTACGGTCATAAAGCCCGCATAAATATTCCGAAAAGCGGCTACGAACATAAAAACCAATAAACCATATAAAAACATATTGGGCAGCGTAAAAACACCAAACGCCCTTATATAGCCTTCTAAATTAGTTGTACCGATTTTGGGATTATCAATACCTAATAGAAATTCCCCTATTAAAAACGCGACTCCAACGGACAAAACCACTGCAAATACAACCATCAATGCACTAAAAAACTTACCCAACAAATAATTCATTTTTTGAATCGGATAAGCATAGAGTAAATGAAACGTACGACTGCTATAATCCCGATAAATCGTCATTCCAATAATTGCAGGCAATAGAAAGAGGAAAAACTTATTAAAATACTGCAACACATAATTGATTTCATGTGGAGAATTCATCAAACGGATGGCTTTATTTGTAGCCGCTACGCCATCAAAATAACCGCCTGACCCTAGCATGGCTAACAAGGCTAGACTAAAGAAAGCGAAAATGTATATGTAGGTTGCTGGTTTTAGTAGCCAGTCTTTTAGTTCATAATTGAATACGGTAAACGGTGAACGGTGAACGGTAGACGGTTTCATATTATTCGTAGTTTTTTAGAGCAATAAAATAAACGTCTTCTAAGTTAGGTTTGGTGATTTGAAAACCATCTTGAAGCGGTTGATTAGAAAAAATACGGACGGTTAGTGAGTTATCTTCATTGTAGCTAGAGGATAAGACTTGATGCGTTTGTGTAATGTGGTTTAATTGTGCTTTTTCGATTTGAATTGTCCATATTTTACCCGCGATGGCTTGAATGGCTTTAGACGGCGTTGTTTTTTGAATAATACTGCCTTTATTGATAATCGCTAAATCGGTGCAGAGTTCTTTTACATCGTCAACGAGGTGTGTTGAAAATATAACGATGTTGTTTGTACCAATTTCTCGCAAGACATTCAAAAAACGATTACGTTCAGCAGGGTCAAGTCCAGCGGTCGGTTCATCTACGATGATGAGTTGTGGATCATTGAGTAAGAGTTGAGCAATACCAAATCGCTGACGCATTCCGCCTGAATAGCCGCTAACTGCTTTTTTTCGTACATCGTAAAGGTTGGTGAGTTCTAAGACTTCCGCTACTTTTTGTTGTTTGGCTTTGGTGGTGACTATTCCTTTTAGTGTCGCAAAATAGAGTAAGAGTTTTTCTGCGGATACTTTGGGATAAACCCCAAATTCTTGTGGTAAATAGCCTAATACTTGTCGCAACTGCATGGGCTTTTCCAATACATCAATATCCCTAAACTGTATGGAACCGCTATCGGGTAATTGTAAGGTGGCAATGGTACGCATTAGCGAAGATTTTCCTGCACCATTTGGGCCTAATAAGCCAAACATTCCTGCTGAAATATCAAGATTTAGGTTGTCTAATGCTTTTACCCCGTTGTTGTAGGTTTTAGTCAGATTTCGGATAGTTAATTGCATAATGATTGGATTTAGTCTAAAAACTACCTTGAAGATTCTAAATTATGGATAGCTATCTGCATTTTTTCGATAATTTGGGGCTTATTGGCGATGGATTGGATATTTTAATATTTATTATTCAATTTTGTAGTTTTTCAAATAACAAATACCTTTAAAATGAGAAAAATCATAGTATTAACCGCTTTAAGCTTCGCCTCTTTTTTATCTACAAAGGCTCAAGAAGTTT
>CAYLSF010000643.1:0-4831 GCA_964385675.1 uncultured Saprospiraceae bacterium | reverse complement strand
ACCATTAGGCTGCGTTAATTCATTGACATGAAAGACAGCAGGCGTGTGAGATTTTCTAACCTTAGCAATGCCAACGCCAAATGTTTCTATCAATTTTGGATAACTCCAACCTTTCACTCTGTAAATGTCAACTCCTTCTCCTCTCTTATCCGATTGAAAACCCTCTAAAACGGCTGAAATACTTTCCTTCGTGGTTTGATACTTTGTTGGTACAGAAATTCCATACCCATCATCCCATACAAAAGTTGCCATAGGAATCTGCATAACTCCCGAAGCATTAATAGCTTCCCAAAATGCACCTTCAGAAGTAGAACCATCCCCTATTGTTGTAAAGCAAACTTCATTACCTTCATTGGAAAAAATAGTATCTTGTAATTGAGGATTCGTTTTATATAATTTAGAAGCCAATGCTAATCCAACAGCATGAGACATTTGACCTGCGGTGCAAGATACTTGAGCACTTACATTCACGGCTGACTTTTGCTCAATCCATTGACCATTTTTATCAATTAATGGTGTGGCGTAATGCCCTGTCATCTGACGACCACTGGAGTGTGGTTCATTTTCAGAATTGGTGTCAGCATACATCTGAGCAAAATACTCCTCAATTTTAAGTTTACCTAAAGCAATCATCAGAGTCTGTGCTCGATAATAACAAGCGGTAAAATCACCTGGCTGAACATATCGTGCTAACACCACTTGTGGTACTTCTTTACCCCCTCCACCGACTGCAAATTTTGCTTTTCCAGTCAACACCTCTCGTCTTGCTAACAAACTGATTTCTCGACTAATACAGCAAGTCTTAAAGTCATTTAGTATTTCCTGCTTTGTAATATTTTTAAGTGAATGTGATACGAATTGATCGACAACCATAATTTAACTTAATTTAACTGCCTTTAGGCAAACCCCATGATTCACCTAATCATAAATCCATTTATACTGCCTTTGAAATATCTACTCTACATCATCTAGTTCCTCTATATTTCCATATTCATCATTCCTTAAGTAGTTAATTGTAAATCTATATGCTGATAATTTGAGATATGCTGATAAATATATTTTGATAAATATCTAGTTGAAACTTGGTTTAGTTTTGTTGTGCTCTTGATACCTCCCTATTACTTGCTGGTTAACAAACAGGACTATCAAGAGTTGTATTATTTATTGATGAATAGGACAAAGTTAGCTTTTATATGCTTAAAAACAACATTTTAGTAAGATATGTTGTTCAACGGACTTCTAAACGACTATCAACCGAATTTAATTTGGACTTTAAGGTATTTAGCAATCGTTAACTCGATATTTCTAACCCCGAAAATTTAGAGCAGGATACTTCTTTTTTACAAAAAATCAATTTTAGCTATAACCTTTTATCCAAAATTATATTTATTATGTTTTAAATTGATTGCAAACATGATACAATACACTTTAGACGATATTTTAAATTTTGAAAAGCGATTTAGAACCTATTTTGTGAATAGTTTAAGCGGGTTTAAATCGGCAAATTTAATTGGAACAATAAACCTAGAAGGATTAACAAATGTAGCAATTTTCACTTCTGTTGTACATATTGGGGCAAATCCACCTCTAATGGGATTTATATCTAGACCCAACTCTGTTCCTCGTCATACTTTAGAAAATATTCGTGCTACAGAATATTACACCATAAATAGTGTGGCTACTTCCTTTATTGCACAAGCACATCAAACGGCAGCTCGTTATCAAATATCTGAATTTGAGGCAACAGGATTGACACCTGAATATATCAGTAATTTTAACGCTCCCTTCGCCAAAGAAGCTCAACTCAAAATTGGACTAAAAGTAGAAGATATTATTCCTATAAAAGTTAATAATACCCTTTTAGTAATTGGAAAAGTACAACAAGTTAATCTTCCTCAATCTATGATTTTAAAAGATGGAAAATTAAACTTTGAAACTATTGAAACAGCAGCTATCACAGGACTAGACACCTATCATAAAACAGAACAAATCAGTCGATTTAGCTATGCAAAACCCAACAAATCGCTATCTAATCTATGATGGGACAGCTAATTTAAAAATAAGAGTATCAACACTATTGAAATGAAAAATACTTCAATCATTTTTAATAGTAAAAGTTGTTGAATATTAGATTTATTTGACACTATTTTTAACATCTTATGTTCAGTTTGTGAATGTTAGTAATATTGGATTCTAAGTATGTCGAATCATCTTATTTGTAGCTATTTGGAAATTATGCCTCATTATTTTTATCATTAGGAAAACGCCATCTTTTTTAAATTGCTGCGTGGAACTCATTTTAAATTCTAGTGTTTTATTAACTTTGAAACTATGATTTAGGAGGTATAATCCCGATAGCTATCGGGAAAGGTACGAGGTGTAAGGAAAAATATTGACCTTAAACCTTATACCTTTCCCGATAGCTATCGGGATTACACCTATAATTAACAACCATGTTACTCGTACCATCTGATATATTTACCAAGTTAGAATTTGATAAAGTAAAAGAACGATTAGAAGCACAGTGTTTAGGAGATTTAGGTATTCAGAAAATTCGTAAAATTGAATTACATACACAGTCTTTTATCATTGAGCGATTATTACGAGAGGTAGAAGAATATAAATTATCCTTAGAGCAAAATCATCCTTTTCCAATTGCACGTTATGAAGCGATTGATAAGGAATTAAGGATGTTAGACATTGCAGGTTATGTCCTACCCATCGAGGGACTTCAAAAAATAAATGTACTACTCTTACAAACCGCAGCTATTTTCAAATTTTTCGCTAAGACGGACTACAAAGAACGTTATGTTACTTTATATGATATTGTAAGAACGGTTCATTTTGATGAAGATTTACAAAAGGAAATTGTACGCGTCATAGATGAGAATGGAGATATTCGCTCCGATGCTACTCCTGAATTGATGAAGATTCGAAAAAAAATGATTTCCAAGCGTAAGGAAATTGATAAGCGATTTCGCTCTATCATACAAGAATATCAAAGTAAGGGTTGGCTAAAAGATACCATTGAAAGTTTTAGAAATAATCGCCGAGTCTTAGCTGTTCCCTCCGAACACAAGCGTAAGATTAGAGGTATCATCCATGATGAATCTACAACGGGTAAAACTGCCTTTATCGAGCCAGAAGCCATTATTGAAATCAATAATGATTTATTTGATTTAGGGAACGAAGAAAAACGAGAAATCTATCGAATTTTAAGAGATTTGTCAGATACCCTTCGCCCTTATCGACAAACTTTACGGCAGTATCAAAGCTTTATTACTCGATTTGATGTCATTCAAGCCAAAGCGAATCTAGCGATTCAAATGAAGGCGACTATGCCTCAAATCAAGGATCATCCACACATTCATGTCAAAGATGGTTATCATCCTTTATTGTACTTAAAGAATCAAAAAGAAGGCAAAAAGACGATTCCCTTCACACTTATTTTCAAAAATAACAATCGAATATTAGTATTGAGTGGGCCAAATGCAGGAGGAAAATCCATTGCTATGAAATCCGTGGGATTGTTGCAAGTGATGGTGCAAGCAGGGCTATTAGTTCCCGTTAATCCAGCTTCTGAATTTGGCGTTTTTAAACAGTTTTTTGCAGACATCGGTGACCAACAATCTATTGAAGATGATTTAAGTACTTACAGTTCAAGACTAAAAAATGCTAGAGCATTTCTTCAACATGCGAATAAGGAGACTTTAGTTTTAATAGATGAATTTGGCTCGGGTACCGATCCAAAAATTGGAGGTGCAATTGCAGAGGCTATTTTAAATGAATTAAACTATAAGAAAGTCTTTGGGGTTATCACCACTCACTATTCTAACCTTAAAGTTTTTGCCTTCAAAAGTAAATTTATCATCAATGGTTCTATGATGTTTAATAAGGACAACCTCTCCCCTACTTACGAATTAAAAGTAGGTCGCCCAGGTAGTTCTTATGCTTTTGAAATTGCACAAAAAAGTGGTTTACCCAAACGTATTTTAAAATATGCTAAACACAAGACAGGTAAAAACGAAAAAGCTGTAGATCAGCTTCTAGTGGATCTACAACGCGAAAAGAAGGAAGTAGAAGAACGACTTCAAGACCTTGAAAAGCGACAAAAAAATCTGGATAGACTCATCAAAAACTATGAGATGATGCAGAAAAATCTAGAATACAATCGCAAAAAGATGAAGTTGGAGGCTAAGCAAAAAGCCCTTCAAGAAACGGCTAAAGACAATAAAGAACTAGAGCGTGTTATTCGTGAGATTAGACAAGAGCAAAACTTGGCTAAGGCAAAAGCAATGGTTGAAAAAGCTAAAACTAGCAAGAAAAAGCTAACGGAGGAAGTGACAAATCTAGTTGAGGACATTTATTATAAACCAGAAATTCAGACGAAAAAACAACGGGCTAAAGGAGCGATTAAAGTAGGAGATTTTGTACGATTGAAAACAGGAGGAGCTACGGGTAAAGTTGCCTCCATTAAAAAGAATCAAGCTGTAGTAGAAATGGGTTTGATGCAAATGAATGTAAAACTCAGAGATTTACAACATGCAGATGAGCCGCTTGAAGTAAAAAATGAAAGAAGTATTAAAGCAGATATTCTCAGCAACAATGCAAAGTTTGAAACTAAACTAGACATTAGGGGGGTACGAAGAGATGAAGCCTTACAGCTTTTAGAAAATTTCATGGATGGTGCCATTATCTCAAGTGCATCTTTACTTAAAATTATTCATGGAAAAGGTAATGGAATTCTAAGGGTAGCTGTTCGTCAAAAACTACGAGAATATAATGATATAAAATCTATCCGATTTGAGGCTGAAGAACGAGGAGGTGATGG
>CAYLSF010000642.1:0-4832 GCA_964385675.1 uncultured Saprospiraceae bacterium | reverse complement strand
TCAAAGGAACGCATACCATTGATTTTGAAAATCGCTTGATTGCAAATAGTGGATTGTTTGCCATTACGGGAGAGACCGGAGCGGGGAAAACCACATTATTAGATGCCATTACGCTTGCCTTATACGGAAAAACGCCCAGACAGCACGAAAAAGAAGTGATGACGAAGGGAACGGGGGAATGTTTTGCAGAGGTGGAGTTTCGAGTAAAGGCGGGACTATATCGAGCAAAATGGAGTCAACACCGCTCAAGACATAAAGCAGACGGAGCGTTGCAAACCCCTAAACGAGAATTGGCAGAGTGGATTAAAAAAGACGAATGGAAGATTTTAGCGACTCGCACAAAACAAATTGACTCTACCTCTAAAAAGGCTGGGTTGCTTGAAGGTATAACAGGTCTGGGCTTTGAGCAATTCAGACGTTCGGTGATGTTGGCACAAGGGGAGTTTGCTAAATTTTTAAGTTCGAGTGAGTCAGAGAGAAGTGAATTATTGGAGCGTATTACAGGGACAGAACAGTATTCTGAAATCTCAAAGGCAGCATTTGAACGACACGAGGTGGAAAAGCAACAATTGGGACAACTCAAACAAATCTTGGGGCAGTTGCAAATTTTGGAGCGAGAAGAAGAGGAAGATTTGCAACAAAAACAAGCCAATCTAGAAACGGAACAGCACACTCTAACAACTCAAATCAATACGATTCAAACGCAGATTCAATGGTGGAATGGATTAGCTAGATGGGAAAAAAGAATCGTTGAATTAAAAGCAAATGTAGCCAATATTGAGCAACAACAAATTGCTTTTCAACCACAGCTCAGCCGATTAACATTACATCAAAAAGCCATTGTATTTCAACCGAATTTAGAGCGACTAAAAATTTATCAGTCCGATATTTTGACCTTAGAAAAAGAATTGGAGAAGGCTAAAATTGATATTCAGCAAACCGCAGAACGACAAGCAACACAAACCAATGAATTTAAGATAGCAGAACAGGAATGGTTGAACTTAAATAATCAAGCTGCTGATAAAGAGGCTTTATTTCAAAAAGTAAGAACACTTGATACAAAAATCGAAGCACAAACTCGTCCTGTGCAACAACAACGAAAGGTCGTTAAACAACAAACCCTTGATTTAGAGCAATTAACCCAACGACTCAATCAACAGCAATCGGAGTTAGAACAAGCTAAAACTGCCGTTCAAAATATTGAAAATTGGCTAACGAATAATGCCGTAGATGCTCAAATTCAAGAGGAAATAGCGGATATTAAAATCCAACAAAATGAGATAACAGATAACAATAAAGAGGCTGCTAAAAGCCAGAAAAATATAGCACAATTAGAAAAAGACCAACAATTATTGTTGAAGAAGCGAACTAACTTACAGCAAAAACAAGCCAAAAGAGAAACTGAACTAGAACAGGTCAAAAGAGAATTTGAGGTGCATTTACCTATGACCTCTGTGGGCGATTATGCAAAGGATTTAGCTGTTTTTTATAAAGAAATTCAGGAAATGCAACGCAAAGAGCAGGCATTTAGTGATTTTCTGGTAGAAGCAAAAGTACAAGAATCCACTCAACAACAGCATGAAGTATTAGAAGGAAAATTGGCGTATCAGATACAAGAGCAAGAGCAACTACAATTTGATATAGAAGAAGCGAAAAAAGAATTAGCCATTGCCGAGCAATTGCTAGAAGACAAGCAACGCATCTATGAGTTGGAGCAACGTATTAAAAATTATGAAAAGGAACGAGCCAATTTAAAGCCTGGTGAAAAATGTCCCTTATGCCTTTCTACGGAACATAATTTGGACTATCATTCAGAGTTATCAGAAGCTACAAAAGCGAAAAATACAGCTCAAAGCAGGCTGAAAAATATTGAGAAACAATCTGCTCAATTAGAAATTCGATTAAAAAATTGTAATCATCAGATTGAAGAATTTGATTTTGAGCTTAAATCAAAAAAGCGAAAAATTGCACAATTTCAAGCTTTTTTAGCCAGTGCGACCACCGAAGTACAACAAGTGTATAACCGACAAGGTATTTATGGTATTGAAATCAAAAAGCAAAATTTAGCCGAGCAATTACAATATAGTACACAGAAATATCAACAATTGCAACGCTTAGAACAAGCTATTCAAAAAGCAGAGAAAACAGCTCAAAAAGATAGTGCTGCTTTAGCCGTTTTAATAGAAAAATTATCGAATACTCAAACCAATTTAACTAAAGAGAACCGAACCTTACAGCAAGCGGTGGAAAGTCGAAAGCAAGGCATTCAAACTATAGAAGGACTACTCAGTAAATATCAATTAACGTTTGCGACTCGAAACTTGACAGGGCAATTGGCAAAGCGTCAAAAAGCTTATGCTGATAATCACAGAGAATTGCAACAACAACAAAATACGGTGCAACTTTTAGAACAATCGATTGAAACCTCTAAAGGGCAACTGAAGAAAGGAACGATAATCTTAAAATCTAATAAAGAAACCTTAGAAACGTTAAATAGGGCATTAAATGCATTAGAAACAGAACGTTTTGACCTTTTTGAAGATAAGAATCCGACTAGAGAAGAGCAGCGATTTAAGAAAAGCTTGACCAGGAAACTAGAACGAAAAGAGTTATTAGTAAAGAGTTTACAGACTTTAGACCTTAGACTTTCTAATCTAACAACAACAGAACAGACCACAACTAATCGCTTGAAAACGGTTCAAGAAAACTGGAGACAAACGCATCAAACATTACAATTAGCGATACAAGAAACGGATTTTCAAGATATAGCTAACATTAGGCAATCTATTTTATCTATTGCCGAAAGCCAAAGAATTGAGCAACGACAACAACAATTACAAACAGCTTATGCTCAAAAACAGCAATCTCTAAAAGATGCAGAACAACAATTAACTACTGAAAAAGAAAAAGCTTTAACTACAATTTCTGTTGAAGAATTGAACGGAACATTATTAACCGTACAGACGACGTTCCGTCAGATTCAACAAGAAATAGGCGGTATCAAAGAGCGGCTAATGCAAAATAAATTGGCGAAAGATAAAGCGAAAGACCAATTGGAGGCAATTGAAAGTCAACAATTAGAAGCAAATCGTTGGGGAAGATTGAGTGAAATTATTGGAATGAAAAATGGTAAGAAATTTAGAGTATTTGCACAAGGTTTAACCCTAAAACGCTTGGTTCAGTTGGCAAACCGTCATTTGAAAAAACTCAATGCTCGGTATTTTATTGAAAAGCGACATGACGAAGATTTACAATTGGATATTGTAGATTTATATCAAGCGAACACTAAACGTTCGATGTCCACACTTTCTGGTGGGGAGAGTTTTTTAGTGAGTTTGGCATTAGCGTTAGGGTTATCTGATTTAGCTGGAAAAAACACTCAAATTGAATCCCTTTTTATTGATGAAGGATTCGGGACATTAGATGAAAAGACTCTAGATATCGCTATAGAAACGCTTGAAAATTTACAAGCAAAAGGAAAAACCATTGGCGTAATTTCACATGTCAGAGCCTTAAAAGAACGAATTTCTACCCAAATTCAAGTCATTAAGAAAGGTGGTGGTATGAGTACGTTGAGAATGACAGGGTAAGATTGCCCCAAATCCCCCTTTGGGGGATTTGGGGGGCTAAATGCTACAATAAATTCAACTGTTTAAATAAATCTTCTTGGTATTTTTTACCCATAGGTACTTTGTGTGTACCAATAGAAATTTCTCCTTCTCCTACATTGATCGACTCAATGGCATTACGTTGAACAATATAACTTCTATGTACTCTAATAAACTGATCATTATCTAGTTTTTCTAAAATCCCTCTCAATGAAATTCTAAGCACAAACTTTTTTGAATGTGTCATTATGGTACAGTACTTTTTATCCGATTGTATCCATAAAATATCATTAATATTGACCTTATCTAACTTATTTCTATTTCTCACAAAAAAAGCATCATTCATCATAATGTTGTTTTTCTTTAGTTGATGTTGTTGATTAAATTGACTTAAATAGTGATTTAAATCCATATTGACAGGATGTTGTACAAAAACAGCTTTAAACCGTTGATGTAGTTCACTATCTTTATCGTATTCAAAAAAAATGGTAGGTATATTTGAATTGAAATTAATTTGATGCTGTTTCTCTAGATTGGCGAGTAGAATATTGGGTTGATTTTCAGCTTCAAAGTGTTGAATAATTTCCACATTTATAGAGTCATCATAGGTCTTATATCCTCCTAAATGTACTAGCTCCTGTACTTCTTTATTAATTAATGGATCGTCCTCTACAACAAAGATTTTCAAGTTTGACATAATATGAACAAGTGCAATATGTTATATTGTCTTCAAAAGTCTCAAATCAATTGATTGGGTGAAAAAAACATAACAAATCCTAATGGTGCTTTAAAATAGATTGATAAAATATATCAACCAGACATAACAATTGAGTGAATAGACCTGACTAAGCTATTCAAATGGATAACATGTATTTTAAAATGGTAATTATTGAAATTGGTTGAATGATAAAAGCAATTACAGTGATAATATTTGGTTAATCTATCTTATTATCTCTTTAGTTTATAGTATTAATACATTTAACAAAGCATCTAAAATCATTACATCTTTAAGACTCTACCTTAAACCATAAGTCACACATGTATTTTATGAAGTAATTTTCATTATCGTATCATTTATCATAATATCAATATCACAAATTTCGATTACAAAACATATTATCGAATATAGATAATGGATGAAATTTAATTTCGTGTAACTTAAAAATTAAATAATAATTTAATTAATTTCAAAAAAACAGTCAAAAAATCAAATAATCAAACAAT
>CAYLSF010000641.1:0-4837 GCA_964385675.1 uncultured Saprospiraceae bacterium | reverse complement strand
CTTTATCTCCACTATTACTAAAACTTGCACTTGTAAAAGATCCAGATTGCGATTCTATTTTGGCTACATCATTTCCTTGACGATCTAGTAGATTAACAGAATCTTTCCATCCACTTACCAAAATATAGTTTCCATCATGAGTTAATTCAATACCAACACCTACTGAGGAATACTGCTGATAAGGGGATAATTTTGACCAAATTAAATGACCATTACTATTAAATTTTGCGTATAAAGGATAAATTCCTGTATTATTATTAAAAAATACACCACGTCCCACAATTAAAATATCTCCTTCAGGTGTGATTGTTACATTTCTAATATCATCACTATCGGTCAGGGCATAGGAGTGAGTCCATAAAGTATTTCCTAGTGAATCTAAGCGTTCCAAATGTGTTTGACCACCCAATTTTCCACATATAATTATATCCCCATTTGAGGCTTCTGTAAAATTTGTTCGATTTAGAAATGGTATTACGTTTAAATTGTTACTCCATAATGTATCCAACTGTTGATTATATTTTATAATAGCTTGACCAATAGAGATTAAATTACCATCTTTTATTGATTTAAAATATCCATAAGGATTATTCCAAGAGGTGTTTTGAGTTAAAATAGAATCTCCTAAATGATTGGTTTGGATAATATTTCTGTTAGTAGTAACCAAGAATCCATTATTAGTTAATTGAAGAATATTAACATAACCTAAAGAGTTGCTCAAAGGCGTAGAATGATTTTTTTGCCATTGTTGTTGACCAAATTCATCTACTTTGGTGATAATATGATCTGAAAAGAAATTATTTGTAGAAGAACTTGAACTTGCAGAAATGATATATCCTCCATCACTAGTTTGAATAACATGATGTCCAATTTTCTCATTTAATTGAGTATATGGATAGATGTATTCCCAACCTTGACTAAAAGAAGAGTATATTATGCAGCAAAAGAAGAAAGCAAAACTGTAAATTTTTTTCATCTCTATGGGATTTGATTAAATGAATATTTAAAAAACTATAATTGTAAGACGGCAACTATAAGCTACTATACTACAAGTATGTAAAAAAAGAAGAGCGTATGCAATTACAAATATTAGGGTTTATATCTTGTTAAAGTTGAATGGATGTTCGTTAAGTTTTTGATTTTAAGGGGCTTAGGTGTTGTTTGTTTGTGTTTTTGTACAAGAAGAAAGGAGCGAGACATTATCTCGCTCCTTTTAAATACTTTTATTTCATAATCATAATCTTCCCACTATTGATTAATGCCCCTTGATGCAGAATACTATAAAAGTAAGTACCTGAAGGTAGATTTTGCCGCTCAAAAATAAATTCTGATGCTACACTTCTTTCCTCTACTACTCGCCCTAAAGCATCTGTAACGATAAAAGTTAAATCAGAAAACTCGCCTTCCACTTCAAACCGAGCGGATTCCATAAATGGGTTAGGAAAGATTTTGACATAAATATTTTCTTTTTGAATTGGTGTAGTGTTGACTATATTGAAGAGAATAAAGTTTTTACCAATAGTATGTAAAGTTGTATTGGTTGTAATCGCTGTATTAAAATCAAAGAAAATATCAGCAGTGTTTTGGAGGGTTGAACCAATCGGATTATTTAATTTTTGGTCAATCGTAAATCGCACAAAACCATGAGAAGCGGGTTCATTGATATTGGAATCGGGTAATTGAATATTATCAAAGGTAAATTGTAATAAATTACCATCATACAAATCAAACCGATACGGATGACTACTTGCTCCAACTTGTAAAGAAGCCAAATCTAATAAAGTAGTATCTAAAATGTCTTTAATAACAACATTAAAAGCTGTATCTGTACCCGTATTCTGAAAGCGAATATGATATTCTAAAGGCTGATTTTGTTCAATATAGTTTTGTATATCATAGCCTAATGGATAGCCCGTTTTATCATTAGGATCATACGAACCAATATTCTTTTGACAATCAATGTCTATATAAGGCATTAAATCATTTTGTGGATACATCGTGACAAACCCTGTGCTAAAGGAAGAACCTGTGGTACAACCTTCTATTTGAATAGATGGTCGATTGAGTGGAGTCTGTGGATGTGTAGGAGATTGTTCAGCTTCTAAGCGATAAGTAGAACCATTAGCTGGTACGCTAATAAACTGACTCGTTCCCGCTAATAATTGAAATGTACCACTACGCATAATTAAGTTATCTTCAATAACATAGTACTGTAATGGACTAATCATGTCTCCCGTTCCTTTATTTTGAATTTCAAATCGAACGGAATCAGGGTTGCATTCTACGCCCAAGTCAATATCAACATTATCCCACATTTGTGTAATGGTACAGATGGAGTCGGGATAAATATGAGCTTCTGAACAATGTGTTTGCCCTAATATAGCATTGCAATCTACGGTTACATTTATACTAAAACTACCACTTTGATTGATACCTACTGTTCCAATTGGAAAGGTATAAAGATTACCATTGACACTAGACCACGGAAGCGAACTGGAATTGACAACTAAAAATGGATCGAATTCTACTTCAATATAAGCATTTTGGGCGGGTTCTGTTCCACTATTTTGATAAGTAACTATATAGTTATTATCAAAACATCGCCTTAAAAATGGAGTAGATAATTTAACTTCTAGTTGTGGACATTGAATTAAGGGCTGAATACCAAAATCTAGAACTGTGGTATCGTAAGTTGTTGTAAAAGTTGCCGTTTGCGTGGGCTGGCAAGGTTGCCAAAGTGGATTATTAGTGATTACTTCGACTTGATAACTCCCTGTATCCACTAATATATTAAATACTCCATTAGGATTTAATCCTGTATAAAAGGAATTATTATTCCCTGTTACTTTTACGAACCATAAATCTAGGCTATCTTCTACTAGAGTTGGTTGACAATCATAATTGGTATCATTATACACTGTACCTGTTATGAGATTTCCAAGTGTGTTGCCCAAGCTATCTAGTTTTTGTAGAAAGGCAACTGAACCAATTTCTGTACCAGATACGATAAAGCCACCATCAGAAGTATTTTCAAGTCGATCTAGATATAAAGTTTTAGTTGTATCGAAATAATCAATCCATAATAAATTACCACTAGTATCGATTTTAGTGATATAACTATCTGTATAAATGGAATTAAAATTATTGCCACTTCGACCCACTCCTACATAGTTTCCATCAGGAGCAATTACAGCATCTTGATCATAACTTGTTCCTCCCACAGTAGGAAGATAATTAATCCAAATGGTGTTGCCTTGTGCATCTAGTTTTAGTATAAATGGCGTATGTCCAGGAAATCCTTCTGCACTCCCAGAAACGATAAGCTCTCCTGTAGGTGTTTCTATAATACTGCTAAATGCATCACCTATACCAAAACTAAAACTTTGAACCCAAATCTGATTACCACTTGAATCGACTTTTATGACAAAAGACTCCGTTAGTGCTGAGCCCGCTAAGACCAATCCGTTGTCATTTGTTTCCTCGATTCCATACACTGTACCAGGAACATTTGCTGTATATGCAATTGTTTTTGTCCAAGTTGTGTCTCCTTGATTATTTAACTTTGCCAAGCGAAATTTAGGCTGTGTATCAAAATTTTCTGTGCCTACTAAAGCATACCCTCCATTTTCTAAGGGAATCATTCTAGTCTCACTAATAGGGAGACTAGGCGTTTTTGTCCATAATGTATCACCTGATAAATTGGTTTGAATCAGTATTGGTCTTGGACTAGGTGCGCCTCCATAGCCATGATCTCCTACCAATAAATATCCATCATCATTAAGGATTAAGGAAGTTCCTTTATCATATCTAACATCGGAAAAATTATAGATTTTTTGCCATTGCTCTTGTCCATTTGCATCTGTTTTAATGAGTTGCATATAAACTCTGATAGCTCCTGTTGGTAAATCAACGGTAGATAGCATAATATATCCACCATCACTTGTTTGACGAACTTCTTCGCCAGAATTTGCCCCTCCAATAAAAAAAGGATGAAAGTTTTGAGCAGGATAGGTATTTTGCCAACCCTGACTAAATAAAGAAGTCGTGAGGACGAATATAAAAATGCTAAATACAATTACTTTTTTCATGCTAATGGATTTTAATATTTAACTGGATTTTATCACTTTGTTACATTTTGAATTATTCTAGACATAGAATTTTACCACTATTTATAATGCTATCATTATGATGTATAGCATAAAAATAGGTGCCAACTGGCAAATTTTTTCGTTTAAATGTAAATTGATTATTTACAACTCGTTGTTCAATAACACGACCTAATACATCGGTTATCGTAAAGGTAAAATTTGATAAATTATCTTCTATTTCAAACTGAACATATTCAAAGAAAGGGTTTGGAAAGACTTTTACCGTAACTTCTCCTTCTTTTATCGGAGTTGTATTATTAATGATGAAGTTTTGTCCAATCGTATGTAGTGTTGTGTTAGTAGTAATAGGAGCATTAAAATCAAAGAAAATGTCAGCCGAATTATGAATCGTAGAACCAACTGGATTATTTACTTTTTGATTAACAGTAAATCGCACAAAACCATGAGACATTGGTTCATTGATATTAGAATCGGGTAGTAGAATATTATCAAAAGTAAATTGAATTAAATTACCATCATATAAAGCATAACTGTAAGGATGACTGCTTGTGCCGACTTGCAAAGTGCTAATATCCAATAAGGTGGTATCTAGCACATCTTTAATAACAACATTGAAAGCGGTATCGGTACCGGTATTTTGAAAGCGAATATGATACTCTAGTGGCTGATTTTGATTGATGTAGTGTTGAGAATCATTACCGATGGGAAATCCCAACGTCACACCCGGG